>DATMPD010000197.1:0-3041 GCA_035567955.1 Edaphobacter sp. | reverse complement strand
TGGAGTGCCGGGGGGCTATAACGCATCAATCGGTGGTCTCGGCGCGAACGGTTTCGGCCTCCACTCGCCCGGACAATATTCGCTCGGCGCAGCCTTCGTCGCAGAGGCCATCCTCACTGCGTTCCTCGTACTGACGGTTCTAGGATCGACTGACATCAAGGCCCCTGTCGGTTTTGCGGGCATCGCAATCGGTCTCGTGCTTACTCTCATCCACCTCGTCGGCATTCCCATCACAAACACTTCGGTCAACCCCGCGCGCAGCATCGGACCAGCTATCTTCGTCGGCGGGTGGGCACTGCAGCAGCTCTGGCTTTTCATCGTCGCGCCACTGATAGGCGCCGCCGTAGCAGCCGTCGGCTATTCCGCCATCCGCCTGTCCGACGTCGTCATTACCACGCCAGAGGCAGAACGCGCGCTGGTCAGTCAACAGGTCGAGCGCAAGCAGCGACCCAGCTGACGAGCCTTCACCAGCCAAACATCGTGGGCCGCGAACCACTCAGCGGCCTCGATGTTTGGACAGGCTAGTTTCCGCAAGCCGACTATCCCGGAATTGAGACAGATTGTTGCATCGAATAAGTGGGCCGGTCTGCCGCAAAGACCGGTCGCAAAGCCGAAACTCTGACCGCTGGGACCTGGTGGACGTCCTTTCCACTTCTCCACCGGAAGAGGACTTCGCTTCGTGGTCGGGCAGACGCCGGAAGGGGCGACCCCTCCAGAATCGCCCTTCTCTTCTTGCACTTTCAGCCGGCCAATATTTGTGCCGCTTATGCTTTAACAGGTAGAGCGTCGGTGTTCGACTCGGTGATATAGCTTGCCATTGCCTGGGCCAGTTGCGAGTCCACCTCATCGGCTATCGCCATCACGCCCACCAGCAACAGACTGAAGTCCACCTTGTGAAGGTTATTTTGCAGTGTTTGGAAGAGGCTGACTTGCAGCATGCGCGATTCCTCGACCATCATAGCCGGGCTGTAACCTTGCCTTCGCCGCGTCACCCCATGTTCGGCGGCCGCATCCGAAACCAAAGCCTTGGAGCCTAGTGGCAGCGGGTTGCGAAGACGATTTATCAAGTCGCGAAGCAGCGCGGGCAGATGAGCGCAACGTTCCTCGAAGCCCATCGGTAGTACGGTGATGTTGGGCTCAAGCTCAGCACGTAGAAGCCAATCCTGGATGGTTGATTGCGTCTCCCGTTCGAGGATATTGGCTATGCTTTCGACAGCCCGGGGTGCAGTCTCCCTTGCCCGGCTCAGACGCTCCCTGATGGTCTCGACCAGTGTCCCTGGTGCCATCGGCTTCACCAGGATCTCATCTGCCTGCAGCAGAATCGCTGCCGCAGCTTCCTTCATCTCCGGATAACCACTGAAGATAAGCGTTACGGCTTTGGGATTGGAGTGGCGCATTGCGCTTACCACGGTAAGACCATCACCGGCGTGGGGCATGTGCAGGTCACTCAACAGCACATCGAAGGTCTGAGAGCCAATTAGGCTGAGGGCCTCGTTCACACTGGCCGCCGCGACCACTTCAAAGTCGTTATGTTCTAGAACCGCAGTTAGGGTGGCGCGGACGCCGTCATTATCGTCCACTAGCAAAATCTTAGCTTTTTCCATCGGAGGCCCTTTACTCTACTAAGCCGCTTTCTCAATGAAGATGCAGAAGCGGTTCAGCCGTCGGCAGGGCTGCATCGCCAAGCGCTGCACTGGTTTCCGTATGGCGGCCTGGGAGACCGGAAGACTAGAAAAAAGACACCCAGTAAGAATCCAAAATGAAACTTCGGTTTCCGTCGCTTGGCAGAACGCTCGCTTGTAAGCCTAAGCCGATGAATGTTACCTTGGCAACCCTTCACCACGATGCGCAGCGGGGGTTTGTTCTTGCGCGCCGCACCCGTTTGTCCACTTCTCCACCGGCGTCCACAGAAACTGCACCGTTTCTGCGCCTTGTGCGCCTCGACCCCGTACGCGTAGGCTCACCGAATATTACGGATTCGTGAATTGCTCTAACCCGCTCAAACACAGGGTTTTTGAAGTTTTGCACCGCTGTTTTCCCCTAATGGGCTGGCTTGCACATGCATTCCCATTGCTAATACAATATGTAGTGGTATTTAGTTGACACGCCCCATACACAGCGGTACTTTTCCCTTCACGGGTTCAAGGAATCATTCCCGGTACCAGCCGCTTTCCGGCCCCCAAACCGCCGCCAAAGCAGCCCAAAAAGGGAACGATCTGGCCGACGAAATAGGCGACCAATATCCACAGTCTGCAGCCATGACTGAACGATCCCGCATCCGCATCTGCCGCGGATAAAGCAGCGAAAGCAGCTCCGGGGTCCGCGACACGCAGTGCGACATCAAATCAGAAGGAGGCCAGGATCATGGCCGAGACGACTCAGAAATCGACAGCAACGCAGGCCGCAGCTACTAGCGCCACCCCCCGCAACACCACCCCGGTAGTCGCAGAAGGCCTCTCCTTCCAGCGTCGCTTCTCGCGCCCCGGCGTCTCCCCGTACGACGAGGTGCAGTGGGAAACCCGCGCCGCGCTCATCGCCGATCAAACCGGCAAGGCCATCTTCGAGCAGAAAGACGTCGAGGTCCCCGTCGACTGGTCCATGACCGCGACCAACATCGTCGCCAGCAAATATCTCCACGGCCAGATCGGCACGCCCGAGCGTGAGACCGGAGTCCGCGCCCTCGTCGGCCGCGTTGCCGACACCGTGCGTGACTGGGGCATCAAAGACGGATACTTCGCCACGCCCGAAGACGCCGCCATCTTCCACGACGAGCTCGTCCACCTTCTCGTCAATCAGAAGGTGGCCTTCAACTCGCCCGTCTGGTTCAACGTCGGCTGCGACAAGCTTGAGCCCAACAGCGACGCGCAGAACTGGCACTGGAACGCGCACACCTGCGCCGTCGAATTCTCCACCACCGGCTACCGCAATCCGCAGTGCTCCGCCTGCTTCATCAACTCCGTGCAGGACTCGCTCGACTCCATCCTCACGCTCGCGAAGACGGAAGGCATGCTCTTCAAGTGGGGCTCCGGCACCGGCTCCAA
>DATMPD010000196.1:0-10397 GCA_035567955.1 Edaphobacter sp. | reverse complement strand
TGGACAAAACGGTGGCCTCGGCGGCCGGCGACTTAAGCAGACGCTCGCCTATATCGAGGATCATCTCTCCGAAGATCTGTCTCTCTCGCGTATCGCTGCCATCACCGGCATTAGCGCCTCGCACTTCAAAACACTCTTCCGCGAATCCGCCGGAGTCCCCGTGCACCAATATGTCATTCAACGCCGGATTGAACGCGCGAAGGATATGCTCATGCAGGACAAGCTCTCCCTCGCAGAGATTGCGCTGGCAACCGGCTTTTCGCATCAGAGCCATCTGGCGCGCCACATGCGCCGCTCTGTCGGACTCTCGCCTCGCGCCATGAAGCGATTGTTCGCGGACACTCCCTCCATCGAATCAAAGTAGTTCCACAACGCTGTTTCTCCTCCGAATGTGTTCCTTCGCGTCCGAACGTGCGCGCCCCATATGCTCGGACCGGAGACAATCGAAGGCACAACGAGACGCACACAAACATCATGCAAGGAGAAGAGAGTATGACGCGAAGAGATTTTCTGTACGGTTCTTCAGCAGCGGCGGGTGCGGCGTTCGTGCCCACAACATCCGCATACGCGGCAGCCGCAAACACGAAGCCCCTCGACGTGAAGACGTTTGATGCATCGCGGAAGTTTGCCAACCTCCCGATCAGCAAGGTTGCCTATGTGGAACGCGGCCGCGGGATCGCCGCGCTGTTTGTTCACGGCTATCCGCTGAATGGGTTTCAGTGGCGCGGCGCACTTGATAGATTGCAGGCGCACCGCAGGTGCATTGCCCCGGACGTCATGGGTCTGGGCCATACGCAGACGCCTGAGGGACAACCGATCTCACCCGCAACCCAGGCCGAAATGCTGGCCCAGCTGCTCGACTCGCTGCATATCGATTCAGTGGACCTCGTCGCAAACGACAGCGGCGGCCTGGTATCGCAGGTCTTCGTGGCAAAATATCCTCATCGCGTACGCACCTTGCTGCTGACCAACTGCGACGTGGATCAAAACAATCCGCCACCGCAGTTTCTGCCGCTTATTGCCCTGGCGAAGAACCAAACCCTTGCGGACAGGTTTTTAGTTCCGCAGTTGAACGACAAACAGCTTGCGCGTTCGGCCAGAGGACTGGGAGGAGCGTATACCTATCCCGATCGGCTCACCGATGAAACCATCGAAATTTACCTTCGGCCGCTGGTCGAGACTCCGCTCAGGAGATCGCAGCTGGACCAGTACACGGTCTCGCTGGGGACCAACGAGCTTCTTGCGATTCGAGACGACCTGCATCGATGGAAGGGGCCCGCGCGCATGGTGTGGGGGTTGAAGGATCCGTTCTTCGGGGCGCAATGGGCAGAGTGGCTCGACAAGACGCTGCCCGGCTCGCGCGGCGTACGAAAGCTGGAAGACGCGAATCTCTTCTTTCCCGAAGAGATGCCCGACGTGATCGCAGAAGAAGCGCTGGCGCTATGGGGTATCTCGCCCTTGCCGCCGCAGCAGTCAACGTCTGCCAGGCAATCCTGAAGAGTTCTTCAGCTCGTAAGGAGCTTTTCCACCTCGGAGTGAAGCCGCGCCGTGATGGCGGCTTCACTCTCGGTTGCGGCAAAGCGAATCGGCTGCCCGACACGCACTTCGAGCGTTCCTGAGCGAAACCAGCCACGCTTGCGCGTTTTGAGATCGCCCAGACCGCGCACCGCCATCGGCAAGACCGCAGCCGAAGACTGCTTGACCAGCAGTCCAATCCCAGGCCGGAAGCTCGCGAGTGCGCCCTCCGCGGAACGTGTCCCTTCGGGGAACACGATGACATGAAAGCCCCGGTCCAGCGCCTCGCCGGCATGGGCAAAGCTGCGCTGAAACCCACGCTGGCGAGGCAGCGGAAATGCGTTAAAGAGCGCTGTAAGCAGCAGCCATACAATCGGTCCGAGCGGGGCGAGCCAGCGAAACTCGCGGTTCCGTCCGTGACGAACGTCTTCGAGCATCTCGCCGGACATGGCCGCCGCAATGCGGTTGCGCGTGTCCCGCGGTAGAGCGTAAAGCAATAGCGGCTCATCGTATGCGGTCACATGGTTGGCGATGATCAGCATCGTATCGTTTGCGGCTGACATCTCGGCCGGGCTCGTGCGAACGACACGAGGCGCAGCCAGCAACCACACCAGCGGCCGCATCACGCACTCCACAAAGGCGGCGCGAACCCAACGCACAGGCAGCAGCCACGGCCAGTGAGGATAGACATAGCTTGAGGTAACTTTCCCCGTTCCATGCTCGGGCCGCGGCTGGGTCACAGCTTCCGGCTGCGTCTCGAACTCTCGCGCGCCGGTTGTGACATTCGGAACATCGGAAAGATGCGCGCCGGCTGAGTGCACGATGGGTTGACTCACCGCAACCTCCGCCCTGCCGGCATGATCCACAAGCTGCCGGAGTTGGCCTAGCGTCTCCACTCGCGAATACTGCTCCTGATCGAGCGCAACGCCCAGCCGCTCCTCGAGCGCATCCAACAACTGCACACGGCTCAGGCTATCCAGTCGCAAATCCTCCGACAAGCGAAGATCGTGATTCGAGCTACGTGTCGCCTCATCGCCCGGCAGAGCTTCTCCGGTGATCTGAGTGATCAAACCCAGCAGCCAATCCGTCCCCTCAGCAGAAGTCGCCCTTCCCGCTTCCCCTTCCTGCCTCGCCAGCCATGCAGAGACAGCCGCCCGTTTCACCTTGCCCGTCGAGGTGCGCGGAAGATCCGGCTCCGGCCAGAGCGCCCAACGGCGAAGACGCTGAAACTCAGCCAGCCGCGTATTCGCGTTCTGCAGCACTGCGGAGGCTCGCTCCGGTCCTCCACGCAAGACCAGAACAGCACACGCCTCCGGACCCAAGGCTGTCTGGACCGGCACAACGGCGCACGCCGCCACCTCGGGTTCCTGTTCAAGCGCCGCCTCAAGATCCTCTGGATGGACATTCACTCCGGCGCCGGTGACGATGGTTTCGCTCTTGCGGCCAAGGAAGCGCAGCTCTCCAGTCGCCTGAGTCTCGGCCAGATCGCCCGTCGCCAGCCACTCTCCTGCGCGCCGATGCAACGAGCCCCCGCTCCACGTCGCAGGCGAGATCATCGGGCCGCGCACCAGCACCTCTCCGTCAGGCTGCACCTTCACCTCGCGGCCGGGCAGAGGCTTGCCCATGGTTCCCCTGGCCACGCGGAAAGGGTGGTTCAGCGTAATCAGCGCAGCCGTTTCCGTCATGCCATAACCCTGCACCAACACAAAGCCAAGGCCGTTCCAGAACTGCTCCACCGCTGGCGGCAGCGCACCGCCGCCCGTGATGAATGCCCAGAACTTGAACCCGAAGGCAGAATGAATATCGCGAAAACGCCACCAGCGCTTTCCTGCGGAGATCCCTTGCGCTGCAGCCAGCCGCGCCGACAGATCGGGATACGCGCCCTCCAGATGGCTCTTCAACATCGCCAGCACACGCGGCACACCAGCCAGCACCGAGATGCGTTCACGCCGTATCGTCTCGATCAGCCGCGGGGCCGACAAGCGGCTCTCGAAGTGAACCTCCGCCGCAAAGATCGGCGGAATCCACAACCCCATCGTCTGCCCGAAGACGTGGCTCAACGGCAGCGTATGGAGAAAACGCAGCGGATGAACCAACCGTTCATAACGCATGTAGCCACGCGCGGCATCGGCGATTGGCTCCACGCTCGCAAGCACATTCCCATGCGTATGAACGATGCCTTTGGGTTCGCCCGTCGTGCCCGAGGTGAACAGAATCTGCAATGGCGTCTCGTGCGAAAGCTCCGCGACGGGACCAGCTTCCTCCAGGGGAAGCTCATCCATCCAATCCTCAAAGCAGACCTTCGGCCACTCACCGTCGAGGGTCAGCAGAAGCTCCGCATCGCCCACAAGCAGCGATGGCCGCACATCCGCCGCCACCCGCGCAGCAAACTCCGCCGTCCCGTACGCATCCAACGGAACCGCAATCACCCCACGCAGCATGCATCCGTAGAATGCAGCGACCCACTCCGCGCTGTTCTCCGCCCACAGCACCACGCGGTCGCCCGGCCCGATGCGTCGCCCAGCCAGCAGCGCCGCAAAACGCCCTGCCAACCGGGCAATCTCTTCGTAGCTTGTAACTCTGCGCCGAACGCCAACATAACGAACGATCGCGGTCTCGCGGCCGTAACGTCGAAAGTCGTCAAGCAACGTGGCGAGATGGGGGCGCACAAACTAAAGGTAACGCAGCGCCACTCCTTCCGGATATCGGTGGAGTCGGAATCTCTCCGGCGTAACCACCATCTCCTTCTGGTCAACCCGCCGAAATCGAAGGTCGGAATAAAAAGTGATTTGAGGTGTCCTTATAAGTAAGGAGAAAGCTATGCGACCGATAGTTCGTATGTTTGTTCTTGCAATCGTTTGGGCGAGCGCGACTGCTGCTTTTGCGTTTGACAGGGTGACGGTCATTGTTCCGTTCAACTTTGAGAGCCGCGGAAAGGCATTTCCGGCAGGTACCTATAGGGTGGAATCCGCCGTGAATCACTCCGCTCTAACACTTTCCAGCAAAACCGACACGAAAATGTCCCTTACGTGGATCGCTTCTCCGGCCGAAGTTGGCGCTAATCTCTCGACCCTCTCGTTAAAATTTGCCACCAAAACGGACGGCACCCATACGTTGCACAGCATTCGGCTCGGGACGCTGATCACACCCGCACTGGACAGATATTGAAAAAGCTCGTCGCTCACCGCTCTCTTCCTGCTTATGCTCTCGCACATCCAGACACAGACAGGCCGATGGATCCGGCACGCTCAAACTCTTGCACCAAGATAGGTACTCATGCAAAAGACCTCTTCCACACCGACCGCACCACATGAGCAGATCCTTGCGATCACTGCAGGGTTTTGGCAGAGCCGGGCTCTGGCAGTAGCCGCTGAACTAGAGCTAGCCGATCTGCTCGCCGCAGGTCCGCTGCATATCGATGTCCTTGCAAGCCGCACAGAGACTCGCGCCTCCAGTCTGTTTCGTCTCCTGCGGGCACTTGAAACCGTGGGCCTGTTTTTACAAGTCTCACCCCTCGTCTTCGCCAATACTCCTGCCAGCGATTGTCTTCGCAAGGACGTGCCTAATACCCAGTGGGCCTGGGTCCGTGCGCAGCTTTCCGTTGGTGGAGGTGTGTACGAAGGCTGGTCGGGACTGGGCGGCAGTATCAAGACGGGCGAGACTGCCTTCGATCAAATACTCGGATGTGGTTTCTGGGAGTATTACCGACGCAATCCGGAAGCTGGCGCTATCTTCAACGAGGCGATGCGCCTGATTGGCAAGCATAACTCTCCCCAAATCGCGCGGGCATACGATTGGGGCCGATTCCCGGTCATTGCCGATATCGGTGGCGGGATCGGCGGCCTGTTGGTGGAGATTCTTAACGCTTATCCGTCATGCCGCGGCATCCTGTTTGATCATCCAAAGGTGGTGCAGCAGGCGATCCCTCATGAGCGGCTGAAGGCAATCGGCGGAGATTTCTTCCGAAGCGTGCCCGCCGGGGCCGACGCTTATATCCTGCGATGGATCATTCACGATTGGTCTGAGGCCGAGGCAGTGGCTCTCTTGACCAGAGTACGAGAGGCCATGAAACCAGGTGCGCGCCTTATCCTCCTCGAGGAACTCATTGCTGAAACATCCGAACCTGTGCCCGGCAAATGGATCGATCTGCTCATGCTGGCGATCACCGGCGGCCGTGAACGAACGGAAAGGGAATATCGCGAATTGCTCTCTTCCGCTGGCTTCGCATTGGAAGAAGTAGTTCCGACGACTGGTCCGCTGAGCATCCTGATAAGTGAAGACGCGGATAAGGTAACCAGCCGCCGTAGTTTCCCGATATGGTCGAGGACGCAATCTACTCCGGCGTAATCACCATCTCCTTCTTCTGAATCTTCGCCAGAAAATCCTCGCCGACCTGGATATGCTCATTCACCAGCCGCGAAGGCGTATGCGCCAGCCACTCCGCCAGCGAAATGTCCTCGTAGAACGGCGTCGGGAAGACCTCGATAAACACCAGGTCGTCATCCCCCGTATTCTCGATATAGTGCGGCATCGAGATGTCGATGTATCCCACATCGCCGCCTTCGAAGTCCATCGTGCGCGCCAGGCCGCCTGCCGCAAAGACCGTCATCCGGCCCTTGCCCTTCACGTAGTACTGCCACTCGTCTGCGTTCGGATGCCAGTGCAGCTCCCGCAGGCCGCCCGGTTTCAGTGTCACAATCGCCGCCGCGATGTCGGTAGCCGGAAAGTTTTTGCGGTCGACGATCTTCACTTCGCCGCCTTTGGACACCTTGCTCGGCGTCATCTGGCCCGTAAAGAACGCAAACGTATTCGGCACCGCTCCCGTCCCCGCCTCAACCTGACGCTTCTCTTCCGCCAGCGGACGCGGCAACTCCCGTTGAAAGATGAACAACTCCCTCTTCGGCACTTTGTCGAACGTGGACTCCGGCACATCGAAGTTCTTCGCCAACACCTCTTTCGGCGTATGGTGCATCCACTCGGTCAACAGAAACGTTCCGAACTCATTGAAGTTGCCGTCCTTGAACACCAGCAGAAACTTGCATCCATCCTCGCCCAGCCCCTGAATCGAGTGCGGCACGCCTCCGGGGAACAACCACAGGTCGCCTGCATGCACATCGTCCACAAAGGCGCGTCCATGCTGATCCACTGCCGTGATCCGCGCCGAGCCGTACAGCATCAGCGCCCACTCCGACGCGACATGCCAATGCAGTTCGCGGATGCCGCCGGAGATCAGCCGCATCTCCACGCCCGCCATCGTCTTCGAGATCGGCAGGTCACGCATCGTCACCTGTCGGGTCCATCCGCCTGCTTCGACCCGCTTATGCGACAGCGAAAAAGAATACTTGAAAGGAACCTGTCCGCCCGCGTCAGTCTCCGGCGGCCAAACCGAATCCTGGTTCTGGCCATCGAGAACCGTGTTATTTTTCGGTCCCGGCTGGCTCTCGTTGATCCCGGTATGCGGATCCGTGGGATAAATCTTGCTCTGCTGCCCTTGGGCCTGCATCCCCGCTGCTGCGACCAGAACAGCCGATCCGGCCTCCAGAAATCTACGCCGGCTTAATTTGGATTGTTGCTCATTCTCGTCTGACATGTTCGTTCCTTTCTTTTCGAATCCCCAAAGCTTCAATCATTCCAAAGCTTCAATTCATTATTGATATATGAAATATGACACTGGAAGCCAGCTGTTCTGCAAAATGCTCGGCCTATGGCGCGGGGCCCGCATCCTTGTGGCTTAGCTTGAAGCGGTAGGTCAATCCAAAATATGCCAGCGTCAGCGGTGCGCCATGCGCATTCTCCCGCATCACCGTTCCCGGAGAAAAATGTCCCACACCCACGTTCATCACCAGGTAGTCGGTGATCACCCACTTCCCCGAGGCGTCGAACTCTCGGCCAATATCACCGCTCAGAAATCCAGTCGTCGGGGCCTTCACCACCGTTGCCGCGCTGCCGCTGTAGATGTTGTCGAACCTTGAAGCGACCTGCAGCCATTCCTGCTGGATCAGCAGCGTCACATGTTTGGCCGGCGTCAGGTCCAGGTTCATCCGCTCCTGTTTGATGTTCTGAAACCCGAACTGGTCCGTCAGGCCAAACGCATTGTGGTTGCTCGGATATTGCTGATCGAACGTATTGATCTTGTTCAGACTCTGGCGCGTATTTCCTGACGCGTAGTCATACTCGCCAAGAAAGCGCGGCTTTAGAAACACGTTCTTCAGCGTGTACCCGGCTTTGATATAGCCTGCGCTCGAGTCGATCGAGTCGTTCGAGAAGCTGCCTCGCTGAAGGGCGATCAAGCCATCGAAATCAAATCCACTAGGAAGATTGCCCGCCGCCTCAACTCCGGGCGTCACTACAGTCTCCGAACCGAAGATTCCCTGCTGGCTCTGCACCCGCGGGGAAGTTCTGACATACACAAACGGCTGAATCACCGCATGCGGGACCCACGTCCCCACCGTGCCGACAGCGCCGAAGAAGGTCAGTCCAGCGCCATGCGTATCCAGTGAAGTCGGATGAACCGCTACGACCGATGTCGCGAAAACATCTAATCGGTTCTTATCGCCAACCCGCCCCAGAAAGCCGTCCCAGGAGCGGCTGTTGTTGGTCCAGTCGCTGATACCGACCAGACGCTCGCCCCCGTACTTCAACTCCTGTCGTCCCGCGATGATCGAATACTGTTTGAAGTGAAAGTCCAGGTATGCCTGCCGGGCATCGAAGGTGTCCCGCTCATTGGCCAGGGTGTACTGCAGTGGGAGACCCAGCGCATGCGTATCGATGAACTGGATATAGCCGGTCAGATACTCCGACGGATGGACCCGCATGCCGCCATAAATTCGCGTCAGCACATAAGCTTGATTGTTGCCCGAAATGTAATCGTCAGAGGTCTGGTCCTCGAACCGCGCGCGTAGCTGCCCGTCAAACGTCGCCCACTTCGGAACACCGCTCAACTGCAGCGGCTGCTCCTTCCCCAGAATCTGAGGGTACTCAATGTATTGCACCGCCGATTCCTGCGCCGAGGCATGCGACGCCAAAATCAGCCACACCGACAACCCAAGAAATAGACGCCGCTTCGCAGCTAAGACGCCCATTAGTTTCAACCATGAACTTTCCCCAAAACTACGACCCTTGAATGTTGCCAAGTCCTGTCCCCTGATGGCCCAGACTCCCTCTGCAGTGCGCAGATTCGCTGCCTGAAAGTTTGATGTAGGGTCTCGAAATTTCGATTCCAGGCAATGGCTCATTTGGAGCAATGGGAGGATGAATCGTCACAGCCCACTACAGCCGATGCAGGCAGACCGGCGTGGCCTCAAACAACAGATCCTGCAAACTTTGAAGTGAGTTTTTTGACCGCGAACTCGCTCAGGAAATAGAGGAAAGCGCCGAGAAAATATTTCCCGAAGGCTGGCGTATTTTTTCTGCGGATGATCTTCCGGGGCGGTTCTCCTTGACAGTCTAGGAGAGCTCATTTTAGTCTCTCCTAGACCATCAAGGAGGGAACATGCCCGGCCAGCTCAACCTTATGCAGGGTACCCTCGACATGCTCATCCTGAAGGCGGTCTCTCTCGGCCCGCTCCACGGCTACGGCGTTCTCCTCCGTATCCAGCAGATCTCCGGCGGCCAGCTCGCCATCCAGCAGGGTTCGCTTTATCCTGCGCTCTTCCGACTCGAGCATCAGGGCCTCATCGCCGCCGAGTGGGGCGAGTCCGACAATAAGCGCAAGGCCAAGTTCTATCGCCTTACCGCCTCCGGCCGAGCCCGGCTCCGCACCGAAGCCGACAACTGGAACCGCATGACCGCCCTCATCGCAGGCATCCTCACCACCACTCCCGAAGAGATCTAGAGGAGCTCTAACCATGAAGTCCCAACTTCGCTCCTACCTCAACGCGCTTCTCCATCGCAACACCGTCGAGTCCGCCATCGACGCCGAGCTTCGCACCCACATCGAACTTCGCGCCGCAGACCTCGAGCGTACCGGCCTCACCCCCGCCGAAGCTCTCCGCCGCGCCCGCATCGAGTTCGGCCCCATCGAGACCCACAAAGCGAACATCCGCTCCTCCCTCGGCCTGCGTCTTCTCGACGAACTTCGCACCGACCTCCGCTACGCCGTTCGCATGCTCCGCAGATGTCCCGGCTTCACCGCCGTAGCCGTCGCCTCGCTCGCCCTCGGCATCGGAGCCAACACCATCATCTTTACCCTCGCCAAAGGCATCCTCCTCGATCGCCTCGCCGTCCCGCAGCCCAACCAACTCCGCCTCTTCGCCATCATCAGAGACAATCACAGCCCCCTCCATCGTTTCTGGGGCGACTTCTACAAAACCCCCGATGGCCGCTCAATCACTCACTCCATCTCCTACCCTGTCTACCAGCTTCTGCGTCAGCAAAACCTTGCCAGGCCTGTCCTCGAAGACCTCTTCGCCTTCAGATATCTCGGCGACTTCAACCGCTTCACCGCTACCGTCGACGGTCATGCCGGCACCGTCACGGGCGAGCTTGTCTCCGGAAACTTCTACCAGCAGCTCGGCGTTCAACCCGCTCTCGGCCGCGCCATCCAGCCATCCGACGACGACGCGCCCGGCTCCGGCCCCGTCGCCGTCATCAGCGACGGCCTCTGGGCCCGCCTCTTTGGCCGCTCTCCCTCCGTCATCGGCAAAACCATTCAGCTCAACCTCATCCCGATCACCATCGTTGGCGTCAACCCACCCGGTTTCACCGGAGCCGCCAGCGTCCAGATCTCACCCGACGTCTTCCTTCCCTTCAGCATGCAGCCCACCCTGATGCCCGCGCAGAATGGCTCTCTCCTCCAGGATCCCAATCAATGGTGGATGTCGATCATGGGACGCGCTCGCCCCGGCGTCTCCGACGAAGCCATCCGTGCCGCCTTCGCCGTC
>DATMPD010000195.1:0-3494 GCA_035567955.1 Edaphobacter sp. | reverse complement strand
GTAGCCGATGGGGATGGAGTGGCCGGAGAAAGCGAAGCGTCCTGGGGATGGCGGGACGATGGGAGCTGCGAGGTTGAAGGTGGGAGATTTTATTTGCGGGGCGTGGAAGGTTTCGGTGTCGGCTGCGGTGGGATAGGGTTCCGATTGCGGGAGGAAATTGGGTTCGAAGACGGGTTGAGGGATGGTGTCTTCGCCGCCGGGGAGCGGGCTTACGTCGAGGAGGAGAGAGCTGGAGGCTCCGTGGGGGCCGCTGGTCAGGGCGGTGGCGAAGCTGGCTGCGGGGCGAGCCTGCATGAGCGTGGTGCGAACGGTGTCGCGGATGAAGTCGTGGACGAAGCTGGGCTGGCGGAAGCGGACCTCGGTCTTGGCGGGATGGACGTTGACGTCGACCTCTTGCGGGGGCATCTCGAGGAAGAGGAGGACGACGGGGAAAGAGGTAGGTGGGAGGATGTTGCGATAGGCTTCGCTGAGGGCGTGGAGGATGAGCTTGTCGCGGATGAGGCGCTGGTTGACGAAGACGTAGATGGAGTTGCGGTTGAGTTTTTGCAGCTCGGGCTTGGAGACGAAGCCGGTGAGGCGGAGGAAGCCGGGTTCGGGCGGAGTGTAGTCGGCTTCGCGCTTCCAGGGCGGCGGCTCGGGGAGGCCGGCGCGGGTGAAGTCGAGTTCGGCGGTGGTGGGGAGCATGTAGTTGCTGGTGTCTTTGCCGAAGATCTGGAAGAGACGGTCGGCGGCGTTGGCTACGGCGGGCGCGATGAGGAGTGCTTGCGTCGCGGAGTGAAGTTCGAAGTGTTTGGTGGGGTGGGCGAGCGCGTAATGGGTGACTAAGGCGGCGATGTGGGAGAGCTCGGTCTGCTCGGACTTGAGGAATTTGCGGCGGGCGGGGGTATTGAAGAAGAGGTCGCGGATGCTGATGGTGGTGCCGATGGGGAGACCGGCGTCTTCGACCTGGAGGATGTTGCCTCCGGCGATCTCGACTAAAGTTCCCGATACTTCTTCCACTGCGCGGGTTTCGAGCGTGAGTCGGGAGACGCTGGCGATGGAGGGGAGGGCTTCGCCGCGGAACCCGAGGGTGGCGATGGAGAGCAGGTCGTCGGAGGTGCGGAGCTTGGAGGTGGCGTGTCGCTCGAAGGCGAGGAGGGCGTCGTCCTTGACCATGCCGTGGCCATTGTCGGCGATGCGGATGAGCTTGCGGCCTCCGGCTTCGACCTCGATGCGGAGGCGGGTGGCGCCGGCGTCGAGGGAGTTTTCGAGGAGCTCTTTGACGACAGAGGCGGGGCGTTCGACGACCTCGCCGGCGGCGATCTGGTTCGCCACGAGGTCGGAGAGAATGCGGATGCGGCCCATGGAGTGATTGTACGAGGAAGATTGCGCGGTATGAGTGACTGCGCGGGGAGTCAGGTTGGAAACGAATATTGGAAAGACGGCATCTGAGGGCGAAGGAGGGCGAGAGATGATTCGTAAATTAAAGAGCGGCGAGTACCGGATCTATTCACGGCACCAAGATCCGAAGACTGGACGGCGGAAGAACCTGGGCACGTTCGCCACACGCGAAAAGGCGCAGGAACATGAGAAGGCGATCCAATACTTCAAACGGCATTGAGTGCACTTTCCGTATAGATGCGGTCTGGGATAAATTCCCTCAGGGGCCAAAAAGCCCCGCGTTTTTTAGGGTTCTTCGGCGCGGCTAAAACCGCACCCTTTCAAAAAGGAGACATACCAATTTGCCAATTGTTCCTAAACGACGGTCCTGAGCAACAAGCCCCGTAGGTCAACGCTTCTTCTTCTTCGCGGAGCTACTGTTGGTTTTGGAGATTGAGATTTCCTGGTCGCGGTCGCCGACCATGTGGAGGCGCATGAAGTTGGTGGCGCCGGATTTGGTGCGGGTTCCGGCGACGATGCCGACGATCTGGCGCGGGTGGACGTGACCCTGGGTTTCGAGGATGTCTTCGGCCATGTCGACGAGCTTGTCGGTGTCGTGGAAGCGCTCGCAGAGGATGGGGTAGGTGCCCCAGAGGAGCATGCAGCGATTGATGACCTTCTCGAAGGGCGAGAGGGCGAAGATGGGTGGGTCGGGGTGGTACTTGGAGAGCAGGCGAACGGTGCCGCCGGACTCGGTGAAGATGGCGATGGCGGCTACGTCGAGGTCGTCTGCCGCGTGGGACATGCACTCGCAGATGGTTTCGGCGACAGAGAGGCGGACGCTGGGATGATGGCCGAGCGCGGGTGGCGGATCGATGCGGATCTGGTGCTCGGTCTCGGTGATGATTTTTGCCATCATGGCGACGGCTTCGACGGGGTACTTGCCGGCGGCGGATTCGGCGGAGAGCATGACGGAGTCGGTGCCGTCATAGATGGCGTTGGCGACGTCGGAGGCTTCGGCGCGGGTTGGGCGCGGGTTGTCGATCATGGATTCGAGCATCTGGGTAGCGGTGATGACGGGTTTGCGATACTCGGCTGCGCGGCGAATGATGTGCTTCTGCAGAGCGGGAACTTTTTCTGGGGGGACTTCGACGCCGAGGTCGCCGCGGGCGACCATGATGGCGTCGGTGATCTCGAGGATGCTGTCGAGGTGTTCGATGGCCTGGGGTTTCTCGAGTTTGGCTACGATCCAGGCGTCGGATTTGAGAGCGGTGAGACGGTCTTTGACGTGGCGAATGTCGGCGGCGGTGCGGACGAAGGAGACGGCTACGGTGTCGACGCCCTGGCCGACGGCGAAGATGAGGTCTTCCTCGTCCTTTTCGGTGAGCGAGGGGACGTTGACGGCGATGCCGGGGAGATTGATGCCCTTGTTTTCGCCGAGCATGCCGCCGTTGATGATCATGCAGGTGACGTCGCCGCCTTTGACGGACTCGACGCGGAGCTCGATGAGGCCATCGGAGAGGAGGATGCGGGAGCCGGATTCGAGGTTCTCGGCAAGCGTTTTGAAGGTAGTGCCGACGAGAGCGGCGGTGCCTTCGATCTCACGCGGGGTGATGGTGAGGCGCTTGCCGGCGATCAGTTGGACGGGCTTCTGACCCTTGAGCTTGCCGGTGCGGATCTTGGGGCCCTGGAGATCGGCGAGGATGCAGATGGGCTTGCGCTCTTCCTTCGCGATAGTGCGGACCATGCGGATGAGGTCGGCTTTTTGCGCGTGCGAGCCGTGAGAGAAGTTGAGGCGGGCGACATCGAGGCCCGCACGGACGAGTTGGCGGAAGATTTCAGGGGTGCTGGAGGCAGGGCCAAGGGTAGCGACGATCTTGGCGCGACGGGTACGTTCCATGGCGGCAAAGGGGATTATGTTCGGAGTTGGGTTTAAAGAAGTCTTCATGAGTCGCTTTGCGGAACTTTCTCACCATCGCGGTTTACCGATGGTATGCACCTTGAGTTTTAACTTCCGTGGCAATTCTAACTGGGCGGGAGACGATTTGGGGTGGACGGTCTGGAATGAGTGGCGTGCGGGTGAGAAAAGCGGGCGTGGAATTCGGTGTTGAACTCGGCTCCGCAGAGGACGCAGA
>DATMPD010000194.1:0-9889 GCA_035567955.1 Edaphobacter sp. | reverse complement strand
CCGTCGTCGGCGGGGTCGGAGTAGATGAGGACGCCCTTTGCGCCGTACTGCTGCGCGATGTAGGTCTTGATGCCGCGGAAGTTTTCGCCGTAGCGGACGATGACGATCTTGTCCTTGACGCTGATGCCGAGTTTGGCGAGTTGCTGGAAGTCGGCGAGGGTGCCGTAGTTGGCGTAGATGACCTCGGCGGTGATGTCGCCGGAGGGCGAGGAGCCGTTGAAGGCGGGGAAGATGCGGGGATCGTCCTGGAAGGGGTCGCCGCCGTATTTCGTGGGATCGACGTGCTCGGGGGTGGGGCCGGACATGAGCTTGCTGCCCGATGCGTCGAAGGCTTCGATGAGGATCTTGATGGGTTTATTGAGGAGGACTTTGTAGGGGACGATCTCGGTTTCGAGGCCAGCGGCTTTGAATTTGTCGGCAACGTAGACGGCGGTGGCGTAGTCCTCGGGCGAGCTGGCCCAGTGGGGGGCGGAGGTGAGGGTCTTGAGGTGCTCGCCGGCGAGTTTTGCGTCGGGGACGGCCATGAAGGTTGAGTCCCATTTGGCCTGCTGGGTGAAGTCGCGGTAGCCGAAGACCTGCTGGGTGGGGGACTGGGCGGTGGCGATGAGGGCGAGGGGAAGAAGGCAGATGGCGATGCGTGATGCGATACCGGAAGAGGTCAAGTCAGTTCCTTAGCGGGTTGGATAACTGGAGAGAAGATAAGGATATCGCATCGGCGCGCTGCGTCGCTTGGATATGATGTCGATATATATGCGACGAATGTGCAGGTAATTTCGGATGTCGTTTTGTGCTGTGTTTGCATTTGCGACCCGGGACTTTATCGGGATTCGATTAAGACAGAGTAACCATCAAGATAGTGTCTCAGTTTGAAATTCGAGATCAACGCGAGCATGATCGACACATCAGCAGGACCCGGCAAAGCGGGGTTGGCCCTGACCACGAAATCTATCAGGGCACCTCACTCCGACCGGACTATGCGCTGAGCGTGTTTTTAAGGAGGGCTGCATGACCCGGCCAGTAATAAACGGCATCGCACCATTTTTCATTGTGAGCGACGCCGCAGCCGCTGTCGCCTTTTATCGCGATAAGCTCGGCTTCGATGTCACCTGCCAAGAACCCGAGCATGATCCTTTTTTTGCGATCGTTTGCCGCGGCGGTGCGATGCTCATGCTCAAGGCGGTCGAAGTGGACCCGTTGCCCAACCCCGCGCGCGATTCCGCGGCTCGGTGGGATGCTTACATCAATGTGCCCGATCCTGATGCGCTGGCGACCGAGTTCACGTCGCGTGGTGTTATCTTTTCCGTACCGCTAAAGGATACCCACGACGGCCTGCGTGGATTCGAGCTGAACGATGCTGACGGCTATGTCCTATTCTTCGGCCGTCCTCGCGAAAATTCAAACTGAGACACCAGCCAATCAAGATAGATTAACCAGGAGAGGTGAGTGATGAACGTTAGCCGTCGGGGATTTTTGGTGGGAGGTTTGGCTGCTGGAACAGGCCTCGCGAATGGGATTGGGCCTGTGCTTGCGCAGACGAAAGACGCGGCGGTTGCGGCGGCTTCAAGGGCTGTGTATCTGAGTGGCGATGCTTTGGTGATGACCGATGCGGAGCGGATTCAGGAGCTGAGCCGGCTGATGGGGAAGTATGAGAAGTTCGGGGACGTCTATCTGGCTGACGGCGCAGTGACTGAGCTTGAGCACAAGATGGCGGAGATGCTGGGCAAGGAGGACGCGGTGTTTCTGCCGACGGGAACGCTGGCGAATAATCTGGCGGTGCGGGTGCTTTGCGGCGAACGCCGGCATGTGCTGGTGCAGCATGAGAGCCACCTGTATCTCGATGAGCAGGATTCGGCCTCGCTGTTGAGCGGGATCAATCTGGTGCCGCTGGCGGCGGGCAAGGCGGCTCCAGGCTACGACGAGGTGGTGGCGGCGATCGATCTGGCCGAGAATGGCCGCTTTCCAATTGCCGTGGGAGCGATTTCGCTGGAAAGCCCGGTGCGCAGAGCGGATGGAGCGAGCATTCCCTATGCGTTAGCTGAGAAGATTTCGACGCTGGCGCGGTCGAAGGGGATCGGGATGCATTGGGATGGAGCGCGGGCTCTGTTGTTGACGGGGACGGAAGGCTTCGATCTGCGGCGGTACAGCGCGCTGTTCGATACGGTGTATGTGTCGCTGTACAAGTACCTGGGGGCGCCGTTTGGTGCAGTGCTGGCGGGGAACAAAGCCACGATGGCGAAGGTGAGAGAGCTGCGCCATGCCTATGGCGGGCTGATCTATCACGGATGGCAGTCGGCGCTGCCTGCGCTGGCGGCACTGCCTGGATTTCAGGAGCGGTTCCTTGCGGCTCGGGCGGCGGGAGAGCGGCTGTTCGCGGGGTTGCAGGGTGCGGGTGGATTCGAGGTCAGGCCGGTGCCGGATGGAAGCAACATTACAGTGGTTGCGGTATCTCCGGCGCGGGCGGCGAACCTGCAGGCGCGGCTGGCCAAGGCGGATGTTCATGTTCGGCCGGTGGCGGATGGGAAGATGCTGATCTTTGTAAACGAGACGATTGTGAGGCAGAGTACGCAGGAGCTGGTGGGGGCTTTTACGGGAACAGCATAAACGCGGTCCGGGAGAGAGTTGCCGGGCGGCGGTGTGCAACACAGTGTGTTATATCGTGACGGGCTGGGTGCAGAACTTGCAGCGCTTCGCTTGGATTGGGATGTCGCTCAGGCATTCGGGGCAGGGTTTTGTTACCGGCGCCGCTGGTGTGGGGTGGAACTTTTTGAGGAGGTATTGGGTGGGCAGGACGAGGAAGAAATAGACGACTGCGGCGATCAGCAGGAAGTTGACGATGGCGGTGAGGAAGTCGCCGTAGCGGATCTCGCCTCCGTGGATGTGACCTACGAGATAGCCGAAGTTCGGCTTGCCGATGAGGGCTCCTAGCAAGGGGTTGATGATCTTTTCAGTGAGGGCGGTGACGATTCCGGTAAAGGCTGCTCCGATGATGACGGCGACGGCGAGGTCCATTACGTTGCCACGCAGGATGAAGTCGCGGAATCCCTTGAGCATGAGTGAGTCACCTCTGAAAAAATTTGATCGTGTATCAGGCTTATCTGGAACCGGCTTGCGGGAACGGGGTGATCACTCCCTGTTCCGGTGGGGGGAGTATAACGCAGCGGGACAGGATTATTGCGCGGCTCTTTGATGGGGCGAATAGGGGCTGGAGGGCAGCCATTGCGGGCGGGTGGGGGCGTTGGCGATGGCTAGAGTGAGGGCGGTGTAGAAGCGGTTGAACTTTGCGGCGGCGTCCCAGTCGATGGGGGTTTTGATGTCGTCCTGCGGCTTGTGATAGCGACGGGCGTACCAGTCGCGGTAGATAACCTCTTCGGGCGAGCCCTTGTCGTAGCCAAAGATGAAGCTGGCGATGGGGACGCCGATGCGGACGAAGTTGTAGTTGTCGGCGCGGCGGAAGAGGTTGCGCTCGGGTTCGAGGTCGGGGCGGATTTCGATTTTGAACCGCGCGGCGACGGTGCGGACGGTGTCGCCGAGGGTGGAGTCGGTGAGGCCCTCCATGGTGAGGATGTTGAGGGGGAAGATGGGGCGGAGCTGGTCGAGATTCAGGTTGGCGACGATGTTTTCTTTGGGGACGGTGAGGTGTTGCGTGAAGTAAGCGGAGCCGAGGAGGCCTTTTTCTTCGCCGGTGAAGATGCAGAAGAGGAGGGAGCGTGCGGGGGCTTTGTGCTGGAGGGTTTTGGCTAGTTCGGTGAGGAGGGCGACGTAGGCTGCGTCGTCGAGGGTGCCGTTGTAGAGGTTGTCGTTGAGGACCGGGGTGCCGTAGCCGTAGCCGTCGAGATGGGCGGAGAGGGCTACGTATTCGGGAGCTAGTTTGGGATCGGAGCCGGGAAGGATGGCGAGGATGTTGGGGGAGGAGATTTCTTTGCCGGTGGACGTGAGGCGGATGCGGGCGGAGAGCTTGAGGGGGAAGGTTGCGAGGGTTGCGCCCTTGCCTCCGCTGGTGACGATTTCGGCAGAGCTGTGGCCGGATGCGGCGAAGAGAACGTTGAGGGAGGCAGGGTTGATTCGGATGAGGACGGGGGTGTTGGAGTTGGGTGCGGATGCACCGGCGATGGTGACGCTGCGGGCGTAGGCGGCGGGCCAATGGAAGGGTTCAATGGCGGCTGGGTTGTCGATGGAGAGGACTGCGGCAACACCTGCTTGAGCGAGGGCGCGAAGGCGGCGGCTGGTGTAGGTCTCTCCGTCTGCCGGCGCGAGGTCGGCGGGTGTGTTGTTGAAGAAGACCGCGATCTTGCCTTTGAGATCGAGATCTGCGGAAGGCAGGCCGTAGCCGAGGAAGATCATGGGGGCTTCGATAGAGGATGGTTGTTCGCGCGGGACGGTGGTGACGTCGGTGGGGAAGTGGAGAGTGTCGGATTTGCCTTCGGCGCCGAGGATTTCTACGGAGGACTTGTCGTTATCCAGAGCGATCTGGTGCATGGTGACTCGCTGGAAGTAAGTTCCGTTGTCGCCGGCGGTCTTGAGGCCTGCTGCTTTGAACTGGTCGGCAACGTAGTTTGCGGCGCGCTCATAGGCTTCGGTGCCGGTGTCGCGGCCTTCCATGGAGTCGTTGGAGAGTGTGACGGTCTGGGCCCACCATGCGGCGGTGGCGGCGTCGGGCTTCTGTTCGGATTGAGCGCTGGCAGCAGCGAGGGATAACAGGAGTGTGGCGTAGAAGCAGCGGGGCGTTGTGCGAGCGCGCATAGTGAGTGGCTATCTCCAGGTGGATGAGGTGATTTTAGTTTGTTTTTCCGGATTGCGACCTGGCACTGCAGCGAAGAGGGCCAACAATAATAAGGAAGAAGTTTCGCGCTACGAGCAAACCGCGGGTCCTTCGACCGCGGCCCTCGCGATGAGACTGCGAGAGTCTCCGCTCAGGATGACAGGTTCTAAAATCAATCGAGCACTTTGGCTCAAGCTATATCTCGATACTCCTAGCGGGTGGAGGAGATCCAGAGGGCGTAGGGGTAGAGGAGCAGGAAGAGGATCATGCAGAGAGCCATGAGATCCATATAGATGAGAAGGAGGACGCCGCCGTGGTAGAAGCTCCAGCGCCGCTGCATGCAACGGACGGTGTCCGCAGTACCGGCGGCGGCGGCAAGGGCGGGAAGGACGAGGATGGGGGTGGTGTGGATTTGAGGGAAGCCGGAGAGGAGGATGGCCGCGAAGAGACTGATCAGGACAAGGAGGATGCCGCGTAGGAGGGATTGCTTGCGCGGATTGAGGAAGCTGGGGAGCACACGATCCTGATCAACTTAAACGATTCTATGCTCCTTGGTTTCTCTGCGAACAACTCGAGGGGGATGGGACACTAGGTCATTTGGGGACGGTTGGGGCGTTCGCCGGCTCTGTTGCCGGGGCGGTGGACGGAGCCGGTGGGGGAGGAGGAGCGGTTGGAGGAGGCAGGATTTTTACTTCGGAGGTGGCTACTTCTACGGCTCCGAAGCGATCGTGGGTGAGGTCGTGTACCAGGATGCGGAGAAAGTATTCGCCCTTGGCGGGAGCGCTGATCTCCTGGCGGTATTGAATGCCTCGGGCGACGTTTTTCTTAAGCTCATCAAGTGGAGATGCGATATGGAGTTGGGTGCTGACTCTGTTGACGAGAGCGCCTGCGGGGTTGAAGACGAAGATGACGAGCTCAAAGGCGGCGTGGATTTTGCCGTCGGGGGCGCGGAGAAACGTGATGTCAGAAGGCTCGATCGCATAGCTGACGCTGTAGCGGCGAAAGGGGCCGTGCACTTTTTCGGACAAGATGTTGTTGGGGGCGGGGGTGTCTTCGGTCTGCGTGGAGGGGCCGGTGGGAAGGACGGCTACCTTCATGATGATCTGGCTGGGTGTGGGTGAGCCGCGCATCATGGCGACGCGCATGGTTTGAACAGGGTTGGGGGCGCCGGCTGTGACGGCGGAGTCGGCTACGTTGGATTGCCGGGGTTGGCCGTTGGTGGTGGGAGGCGGGCCCTTGTCGGGGTCGTCGGCGTAGTAGCCGTGGCGATAGGCGAGATTGACTCCCGAACGCGCCAGCTGAACCTTGATCCTGCGAAACTTTCCGTCGCGGGCGGGATTGGCGGGAGTGTAGGTGAGGGTGTAGAAGTTTGAGCCATCGTTGATAGCGGTGGCGACTGCCTGGGTAAGGCCATTGGTGTTGAAGAAAGCGTGACCACCTGTGGCTTCGGCCATCTGGCTCATGGTGGAGTGCTCTGCGTTGGTGTCGGTGGAGAATTTGTTCAGGTCCTGCGACATGCGGGCGGGACCGCGGTTGCCGGTGTAGTTGCGAGTGGTAGAGGCATCGAAGATCGGAGTATTCGTGAGTCCGCGAGCGTCGATGGGGTAGACCGCAACCTGGCTGCGTGCGAGCAGGTTGACGGTATCGCGAAACTCTTTTTCGTAGTCGGCCACTACGGCGAAGGGGTCAGTAAGGTTGCCGGTGGTGTCGGGCAGAACGCTGATGGGAAAAGAGCCTGAGAACCAGATGAGGTTTTTGCGCCCGGGAATGCTGGAGAGATAACGGGCGAGCTGGTTCATCGCGTCCAGTGTGTACTTGACGCGAAGCTGGAGCTGGAAGGACTGCTGTTGCGCATCGAACTGGCGCATATTGGCTACGACGGTTGCGTCCGCTCCCTGGTCTTCCAGGTCGTCTGCCATGGTGTTCTGGATCCCGCCTCCACCGACGGTGTCCTGAAGCAGCGGGGAATTTTTTCCGAGCTTCGAGGACATAACCGCCTTGAGTATGCCGGGGTCGCTGGTGAAGCCCTGAAGGATGGTGAGCTGGTTGGTAAGGCCGAAGATGGCAATCCGGGTTCCGGGCGGATTGGCGTTGAGGTAGGCGAGAAGCTGCTGGCGAACGTATGCCTGGTCTCTGACAGGGGTGTTGAGGGCGTCGAGGAGTAAGAGGTTGACGGCTCCGTTGACGGGCTCGGGTGTGTAGTTGGTGAAGACGCCGGGAGGAAACTTCGGCATAGGCGGGAACTTCGTGGCGTCGGCCGGAGTGAGAGCGGTGTGTTCTTCGAAGTGCTTGACGACCTGCGGGACGTTCTCTTCGGTCAGGGTGAAGTCGGACGCTTTGAGGCCGTGAACGGGCTTCTGGTTCTTATCGGTGACGACTACGTCGACGACCACAAGCTGCGTGCCGGCGCGGAGGGTTGCGACACCGGACTGGGATGGCTGTTGGGATGGCTGCTGGGTGGCGGGGGCTGGTTGTTGTGCGGCCGGGGTTGGTTGCTGGGTTTGGGCGGCGGCCACCGTGGCGAGGGCGAGCGCAGTGAAGGCAGGGCCGAGAAGGCACTTGAACAAGCGCAGCATGGTGTCTCCAGTGGAACGTGCCTAGTGGAACACAAGTGACCTAACCGCGTCGCGTTTTTTGTCTAAATTGTGGAATGCGTGTAGGTCTAGGTAGCTGCGAGCTCCGGCTCGGAGATGGTCTGCTTTGCCATGCTTTGGATGGATTGCTCGTAGGGGGCGCGGAGGACGCCGCGTTCGGTGATGATGGCGGTGACGTACTTTGCCGGGGTGACGTCGAAGGCGGGGTTCTCGATAGCTACGCCGTGCGGGGTCATCTGCTTGCCGTTGGAGTGGGTGACTTCGGTGGCGGCGCGTTGTTCGATGGGGATGAGGTCTCCGTGCGCGGTGGCGAGGTCGAGGGTGGACCAGGGGGCGGCGACGTAGAAGGGGATGTTGTGTTCTTTGGCGAGGATGGAGACCCCGTAGGTGCCGATCTTGTTGGCGACGTCGCCGTTGGCGGCGATGCGGTCGGCGCCGACGATGACGGCCTGGATGCGGCCCTGGCGCATGAGCGCGGCGGCCATGTTGTCGCAGAGCACGGTGGTGGGGATGTTGTCCTTCATGAGCTCCCATGCGGTGAGGCGGGCGCCCTGGAGGAAGGGCCGGGTCTCGTCGGCGAAGACATCGATCTTGTGGCCGCGTTCGATGGCGGCACGGATGACGCCGAGCGCGGAGCCGTAGCCGCAGGTGGCGAGGGCGCCGGCGTTGCAGTGGGTGAGGACGGTGCCTGCGGTGGGGAGGAGCGAGGCTCCGTGAGCGCCCATTTGCTTGCAGGCGGCGATGTCCTCGTCGTACATGCGGCGGGCTTTGGCTACGACCGCGGCTTTGATCTCGGGAATGGGGGTGTTTTTTGCGGCGAGAGTGTTGTAGAGATTGCGGATCTCGTCGATGCCCCAGAAGAGATTGACGGCGGTGGGGCGGGTTTCGGCCAGGGTCTTCGCGATGACGGCGACTTCTTCGGTGAGGGCGGGCAGGGTGGTTGCTGTGCTGCGGTCGATGCCGATGGCCATACCCATGGCTGCGGAGACGCCGATCGCGGGTGCCCCGCGGACGATCATATCGCGGATGACGGTGGCGACTTGCTTGTAGTCGGTTGCGAGGACGTACGTCTCTTCGAGGGGAAGCTTGGTCTGGTCGAGGAAGTTAACGCCGGTCGGGAGCCATTCGAGGGTGGGAATCATGTCCCTTCTAGTTTAGACGAGTACGGCTGATGTCGGTGCGGTAGGCAGCTCGAAAGACCAGGAAGCGCTGATAACAGCAGATGCAGCGTACGGAGCGGAGCCCGAGGATACGGAAGAACCAGTCCCGGACCGGGCGATGGGAGTGGTGGAGCGATTCGGTGTGGCAGGTAGGACAGGTCTTTCCGTCGGAAAACATGGGGTACCTCTCGGCTGTGATGTTTCCCTAGTCTAGGTTTTGTGGGGGGTATTTGACAGGAATTGCACCACTTTTCGTTGGTTCAGGGCCAAAATGGGAATAGTGGTTTCGATGAACGTTCAGGGGGAAAAAGAATCGCTATGCCGTTTGAATTCCTTCAATCGCTTGCAGAGAGTGAATCGAAGCTGGATATTCCTGCGATGGGCCTGGAGCTTTCGGTGCGGCTTTCACAGGATGTGTCTGGCGGAGCGCTGACGTTGATGGAGACGGTGAACGCACCGGGCTTCGGCCCTCCACTGCATCGCCACCATGAGACGGAGGTCTTTCGAGTGCTTGAGGGAAGATATCTGTACGAGGTTGACGGCCGGAGGTTCTATGTCTCGGCTGGGGATCTCGTGAGTGTACCCGGTGGCGCGGCACATACGTTTGCCAACGTTAGCGATGGTCCTTCGAGGCAACTGGTCCTGATGCTCCCGGCGATGGATGCGGTCGCATTTTTCGTCGGGTTGGGGAAACTTATGACGGCAGGACGTCCCGACATGCTGACGCTCAACGCCTATGGTGCCCCTTGGGGCGTTGAGTTTCTGGGGCCGCCGATTCACGCGACTAACGCCGGCGGTCTCATTCCGCCTGGCGTCCACTAGTGCAACTGCTTTCGAGGGTTATGGAGTGGTCGTGATCGTGGGAGCTTCGGTGGCTTTGAGGTAGTTGCCGTAGCCGACGATTACGGTTGAGCCGACGAGTAAGAAGAGGCCGGTGGCGACGAGTATTTTTGTGCGGCGGCTGGTGCCTCGCCACTCTTTTAAGAACAAGCCCCAAAGCGTGGCGAAGATGATGATGCTCGCCATGTGCAGGGTCCAACTGGAGAAGTCGTACTTGCCCATCTTGGTTTGGCCCATGGAGTAGAAGAAGAACTGGAAGTACCAGATGACGCCGGCCATGGCGGCGAAGATGTAGTTTGCGACGAGGGTCTTGGGGGCGAGGCGGTCGTAGGTGGAGGGGTCGAGGGGGTCGAAGTCGACGAGGGTGTCGCCGGAGGCGTGGGTGGCGCGCATGGGGTTCAGGCCGGGTTCGCCGGCGAACTGTTTTACGGAGTGATTTTTCAGGATGAGGATGGCGGACCAGATGAAGTTGGTGAGGAAGCCTCCCCAGAGGACGACGATGAGGACGGGGAGATTTTGCCAGAGGTCGAGTTTGT
>DATMPD010000193.1:0-5081 GCA_035567955.1 Edaphobacter sp. | reverse complement strand
GTGTTGCGCGAGATCGGAATGTTTTCCGGAGCGACGGTGCTGGGCAACGGAACGCTGGCCTTGATCCTCGATGTTGGAGCTACGGCGGCACGCGCCGGGGTGAAGCCGATCGAAGAGGAAATGGTAGGGATGGGCGCAGGCGAGGCGGCTGTTCACGAGACTGTCGGCGAGTCCTTCCTGATCTTTGAGGATCGCGCACGGGAGCGGACGGCATTGCCGCTGGATATGGTGGAACGGATTGAAACCGTCTCGCTGGATCGGATTGAGTATGCGGGTGGGCGGCCGCTTTTGCAGTATCGCGGCGAATTGCTTCCGCTGAAGGATCAGGGCAACGTGCTGCCCGATCTGGAGGCGATACGCCAGCGAGGAGAAGAGGTGCTGGCGACGGTGTTGATCTGCGGCGATGCGAGCCGGGGTGGCGAACAGAGGTTGGGGATGGTTGTGCGGCAGGTGCTGGATGTTTCTACGGGAACGCCGCTTGAGCAGGACGCGGTAAGTGACGGAACGGGGATGGAACTTGCTCTGGTAAAGGAGAAGCTGACGGTGGTTCAACGCAGGTTTGGGACGAGGGTTGCCACAGCGTGGCAGGAGGTCGCGTGAGAATTGCCGGTCGGGATGAGGTCGATGAGATCCAGGAAGAGAATGATGCGGTGTCTCTCTGCTCGCTCTTTGCGGCAAGCGAGACCTTTGGTATCGACACCAGAAAGATTCGCGAGGTGCTGGGAGAGCGCGACCTGCAGCGTGTGCCGATGTCGCCGACGTTTATCGCGGGGGTGGTGCCCTATCGCGGTGAGGTGCTGACGACGGTGAATCTGCGTGCGTTGCTCGGAATGGAGCCGCACTCGGGACGCAGCTGTGTTCTGGTGATGGAAGACGATGAGGCTGCAGAGCGCTTCGGCCTTGTCGTGGACGCGGTGGGAGGCGTAGTCACAGTAAGCCGGCGAACGCTGGAAGACAATCCGTGCACGCTGGAGGCCCGCGGGAAGTGGTTGTTTGACGGAGCTTACAAGATGGAAGGCGGCCTGATGGTGCGGCTCGACCCGCAGAAGCTGTGCCCGTCGAGACTATCCGAGGCCGGTTTGTTTCGGAAGAGTTCGAATGGAGGTACGGATGCGAGCGCTGATCGTCGATGATTCAAGTTTTATCCGCGAGTATCTGCGGCACCTGTTGAGCACGATGGATATTGTGTGCGAAGAGGCCGTGGACGGAAGCGATGCGCTGACGGTGCTGGCGTCCGAAGAGACCTTTGACCTGATGCTGCTGGATGTGAATATGCCGGTGATGAATGGACTCGAGTGCGTCAAGGCGCTGCGCAAGGCCAGGCTTGGCCCGCAGATGAAGGTGATGATGGTGACGACCGAAGCCGATCACTCGTTCATCTCTACGGCGCTGGACAATGGGGCGGATGAGTTTCTGATGAAGCCATTTACCCCGGAGAGCCTGCGGGAAAAGATGCTTCTGCTCGGCGTGATTGCGGCCTGACGGGAATGCAAAGGAAATCGGACATGAGTGCTTCAGAGAAACGGCCGCTTCGCATTCTTGCAGCGGATGACTCCGCGGTGATGCGGAGCATTTTGTGGAAGCTGTTTCTGCTGCAGAAGGAGAGCCGGTCGAGCGAGTTGCCGCCAATGGAGTTGTGCGGGATCGCGCGCGACGGTGTGGAGTGCCTGGATCAGGTGAAACAGCTGCGCCCCGATGTCCTGGTGCTGGACCTTGAGATGCCCAGGTTGAATGGGCTCGAGGTGCTGGATCGGCTGCGCCTTGAGAACTCTGAACTACCGGTGATCATGTGCAGCGCGTATACCGAGCATGGCGCGAGGTCGACCCTGGAGGCGTTGGCGTGCGGCGCTTCGGACTATGTGACGAAGCCGGCGGGACAGCGTGATTTTGACGCGGCTCTGCAGTCGCTATCGCAGCAACTGCTGCCTCGGATCGCCGCGTTGGCGAAGAACGCGAGAGGAGAAGAAAAGAAGACGGGCAGAGGTGTTTCGTCCGACAATTCTCAAAATGCAAGAACGGGGGAGACTCCGTTGAGGGCATTTTCTCCGATTGAGGTTGTCGTGATCGGGTTGTCCACTGGTGGGCCGTCTGCATTGGAACAACTGTTGCCAATGCTGCCGAAGGATTTTCCTGTGCCGGTGCTGATCGTCCAACACATGCCGAAGTTATTTACCGGCGCGCTGGCTGAGCGGCTGGACAAGTGCTGTGCGTTGCGCGTGGAACAGGCGTATGACAATGCGACAATTCGCCCGGGGACGGTGTGGCTGGCGCCTGGAGACGCGCATATGGAGATCGCTCCGCGCCGAGTGATGACGGGTGAAGAGGCCGGGGGCTCCACAGCGTGCAGCAGTAGAGTCCGCCTCCATCAGCAAGAGCCGCTGAATCACTGTAGGCCTTCAGTTGATTATCTTTTCTTCTCGGCAGCGCGGATGTATGGCGCGGGAACGTTGGCGCTGGTGATGACGGGAATGGGGGCAGACGGCCTGAACGGCGCGCATGCGGTGCATAGGAGCGGCGGCGTTGTGCTGGCTCAGGATGAAGCGAGTTCCGCGGTGTGGGGAATGCCCGGCAGGGTAAGCGAGGCTGGCATTGCCAGTGCGACGTTGCCGTTGTGGGGAATCGCGAGTGCGTTGAAACAAAGAGTGAGCGAAGGGCGGCCTGCACGATCCGAAGCTGTGGCTAGTGCTGCGTCCGCGATGGCTCCGCGGCGGGAGATGACCCATGGCCTGCTCTGACTCTGACTACGCCTATCTTCGGGGCCTCGTGCTGGAGCAGTCCGCGAACCGTATCGATCCGTCCCGCAATGCTTTGTTCGATACAAGGCTGACGCCGATCGCGCGTCTATCCGGAGCGGCCAACCTTGAAGACTTCGTCAGCATATTGAAAGCTGGCAGGCCGGCTCATCTGCATCGTGCGGTTGCCGAAGCCATGACCGTGAACGAGACCAGCTTCTTTCGCGATATCACTACGTTCGAAATGCTGCGGGAGGTTGTGCTTCCCCAGTTGATTGAGCAGCGAATGCATAGACAGCAGTTGCGGATATGGAGTGCAGCGAGCTCGACGGGACAGGAGGCCTACAGCCTGGCGATGTCGATCGCCGAATATTTCCCTGATCTTGCGCAGTGGGACGTAAAAATTATTGGGACGGACATCTCGCGGCATGTGGTGGACTATGCGCAAAGAGGGCGATATCGCCGGCTTGAAGTGAATCGCGGACTGCCGGCGCGGATGCTGCTGAAGTATATGGTGCGTGAGGGAGAAGAGTGGGAGGTCATTCCGCGGGTTCGCTCCATGTGTGAGTTTCGCTATGCGAACCTTTGCGCGCCCATGCCGCAGCTGCCGGTGTTCGACCTAGTGATGTTGAGAAATGTCCTGTTGTATTTTTCCCAACACGATCGCAGGGCCCTTTTCAAGGAGGTCCATCACAAGATCACGCCAGGTGGGTATCTGGTGCTGGGCAACGCGGAGCAGGCCGAGGATTCTACAAATCTTTTCGACGTGGAGTTCGCGGCAAAATGCTATTTTTATCGACCCGTGAACGGGGCTTAAGGCTTTACTGATCTTCGCGACTGACTGGACATCCGGAGATCATCGTGCATCCTATAGTGTGTATGGCAGATATGCTGCCTGGAACACATAAAAAGGGCGATGCCGCGAGATTCATCCAGTTCGAAGAAAAAAGTAGTCGCGACGAAGGCCAGAGGGGCGACGCTCGAAGATTCTGCGGCTGCTACCGAAGCGGCCCTGGCGCTGTTTCATCCGATTACGGCGAAGTGGTTTCGTGCTGTGTTCGACGCGCCGACGGCTCCGCAGGTGGAGGGCTGGCCGGCGATCGCGCGTGGGGAGTCGACGCTGATCCTGGCGCCGACGGGCACGGGTAAAACACTGACCGCGTTTTTGTGGTGTCTAGACAAGCTGATGATGAGAACGGTGCCGGAGGCCGAGCGTGGATGCAGGGTGGTTTATCTTTCGCCGCTAAAGGCGCTGGCCGCGGACGTTGAGCGCAATCTGCGATCGCCCCTGGTGGGCATTGCCAACATGGCGAAGCGCGAGGGCGTGGATGTACGGATGCCGGAGATCAGCGTGCGGACAGGAGATACGTCGCCGAAGGAGCGGGCGCGGTTTCGCAAGCACCCCGGGGACATTCTGATTACGACGCCGGAGAGTTTGTATCTCCTGCTCACGTCGGAAGCCGGGGAGGGGTTGCGGTCGGTCGAGACAGTGATCGTCGATGAGATTCATGCGCTGGTGCCCAGTAAACGCGGGGCGCACATGGCGCTGTCGCTGGAGCGGCTGGAGGCGTTGACCGGCACACGGCTGCAGCGGATCGGGTTGTCGGCGACACAGAGGCCGCTCGAGGAGGTGGCGCGGTTTTTGGGCGGCGCTGAGATCCCGGCCAATGGAACTGTAACTTCGTTGTTTATGGAATCGCCCCAGGCGCACGAGCGAGGGGGCGAGATTGCCAGCGTATTGATGAGCACCGCCAGCGATGACGGGGTGAAGCCGGATGTGGGAGCGAATGCTCCGTTGTACCGGCCAGTTACGGTTGTGAATGCGGGGGCGAGGAAGCTGCTGGAGCTGAAGGTAGAGGTTCCGGTAGAGGACATGGCGCGGCTTGGTGAGATCGAGGAGCAGCCAAGCGGGTCGGCTTCGCAAGGGCCGAAGAGAACTTCGATCTGGCAATCGATTTATCCGCGGTTGTTGGAGATCATTCAAGGGCGAACGTCGACCCTGATCTTTGTGAATGCGCGGCGTGTGGCAGAGCGGCTGGCAGGCGCGCTGAACGAGTTGGCTGGAGAGCAGATTGCGCGAGCGCATCACGGTTCGCTGGCGGCGGCGCAGCGTACGGAGATTGAGGAGCTGCTGAAGGCGGGGAGGATCAAGGCGCTGGTCGCGACGTCGTCGCTTGAGCTGGGAATCGATATGGGGGCGATCGATCTGGTGATTCAGATTGAAGCTCCGCCGTCGGTGGCGAGCGGGATGCAGCGGATCGGGCGGGCCGGGCATCAGGTGGGCGCGCCTTCGCATGGGATTATTTTTCCGAAGTATCGCGCGGATTTGATTGCCTGCGCGGCGGTGAC
>DATMPD010000192.1:0-17938 GCA_035567955.1 Edaphobacter sp. | reverse complement strand
GTTGGCGGCATTTACCGGGGGTAGAAGTAGGCAGTGTAGTGTTAGGACAGCTACATCGGTCAGGGCGGTGACGTGCACATACTGGTGATCAATAGCGGATCTTCTTCGATCAAATTTTCTTTGTTTGATTCAGCCGCAGGTGAGCCGCGCTCGTTGTTTGAGGGCGAGGTGACGGGGATTGGCGGAGTGAATGCGAGGTTCAAGTTTCGCGATGCGGATGGTCCAGATTTGAGCGGGGGGCGCAGCGAGGTAAGGGCAAAGACGCCGGTTGAGGCGATTGGGTTGGTTGTGGAGGCGGTGAGCGGGTCGGGCTTGGCGAACGGTTTGTCGACGGTCGATGCGGTGGGGTATCGCGTAGTGCATCCGGGGGCGAAGCTGGATCGGCATCAGCGGATTACGCCGGACGTGATGAGGGAACTGGAGGAGGCGGTGGTGTTTGCTCCGCTGCATGATCCGGCGGTGATTGAAGTGATCCGGGAGATGATGGAGCGGTTTCCTGATGTGCCGCACTATGCGTGTTTCGATACGGTGTTTCACGAGACGATGCCGGAGGCGGCGACGACGTATGCGATTCCGGCGGTGTATCGCGAGCGGGGGGTGCGGCGGTATGGGTTTCATGGGTTGAGCTGCGAGTCGATTGTGCGGCAGATGCGGACGGAGGTGGGGTTGGAGTTTCCGCGGCGAATGGTGATTGCGCATCTGGGGAGTGGATGCAGTGTCACGGCGGTGGTGGATGGGCGGTCGGTAGATACGACGATGGGGCTGACGCCGACCGGTGGAGTGGTGATGGGGACTCGGCCGGGGGATCTCGATCCTGGGTTGGTGCTCTATCTGTTGCGGCAGATGGCGGGGGAGAGGGTGAATGCGCTGGAGACGATGCTGGGCTTGGAGAAGATGCTCAATCATGATTCCGGAATGGTGGCGTTGTCGGGAAGGGCGAACGATATGAAGGCGGTGCGGGAGGCGGTGGTTCGTGGGGATGCGCGGGCGAAGTTGGCGGTGGAGATTTTTACGCGGAGTGTGAAGAAGGCGGTGGGGGGCTTTGTGGCGCTGATGGGCGGGGTGGATGCTGTGGTGTTTGCGGGGGGTATTGGAGAGCACGATGCGCGGTCGCGGGCGGAGATTCTGGGGGGGCTGGAGAGTTTTGGGATTTCTGTGAATTCTCGGTTGAACGAGGCGACGGGTGATGCTCTTAGAAGGGTGAGCGCATCTGACTCAGTACCGATGGTGCTTGTGGTTCCGGCGAAAGAGGATTGGATGATTGCGGTGCATGTGGATCGTATGTCGCGGGCGGTATCGGTTGGTTGAATTGAGGTATGGGTAGTTCTTCGCTCTGTTCAGAATGATGGTGATCGCGCAGGGATCGTCGGAAAAAAGCGAAAAGCAGATCCCTGCGGGATGACAACAAAAAGACAAAGACAATGACAAAGACGGCATCGATTGAATTGCGATTAGATGGAGTTTTCGTTTTGTTCACTTTTGACCGAAGGAGTTGTTTATGAGCGCAGCCAAGGAAGCGACGAAGGGGAAGAGTCAGGCTATTGACGCGTTGCCGGCGGATGAGTTGCGGAAGATGGATGCCTACTGGCGGGCGTGCAATTATCTTTGCGTGGGGATGCTGTATCTGGTGGAGAATCCACTGCTGCGGGAGCCGCTGAAGGTGGAGCACATCAAGAATCGGCTGCTTGGGCATTGGGGGTCGGACCCGGGTCAGACGTTTACCTGGGTGCATTTGAATCGGGTGATCAAAAAATATGACCTGGACATGATTTATATCTCGGGGCCCGGGCATGGGGCGCCGGCGACGCTTTCGAACTGTTATCTGGAGGGCGTTTATTCGGAGGTGTATCCGGACAAGAGCGAAGATATTGCGGGGATGCAGAAGTTCTTCAAGCAGTTTTCGTTTCCGGGCGGGATTGGGAGCCACTGCACACCGGAGACGCCGGGATCGATTCATGAGGGCGGCGAGCTGGGGTATAGCCTGTCGCATGGGTTTGGTGCGGCGTTTGATAATCCGGATTTGATTGTCTCCGTCGTGGTGGGGGATGGTGAGGCGGAGACGGGGCCGCTGGCTACGTCGTGGCACTCGAATAAATTTTTGAATCCGGTGCGGGATGGCGCGGTGCTTCCGATATTGCACCTGAACGGTTACAAAATTGCGAATCCTACGGTGCTGGCGCGGATTTCGCCGGAGGAGCTGGAGTGGCTGTTCAAGGGCTATGGGTGGGAACCCTATGTTGTTGAAGGGGACGATCCGGCGAAGATGCATCCGTTGATGGCGAAGGTGGTGGAGGATTGCGTGAATGAGATTCGCGCGATTCAGAAGAAGGCGCGGAGTGCGCCGAAGGGTTCGACGATGGAGCGGCCGCGGTGGCCGATGATAATTCTGCGGACGCCGAAGGGGTGGACGTGTCCGAAGGAGATTGATGGGCACAAGCTGGAGGGGTCGTGGCGGGCGCACCAGATGCCGATTCTCGATCCGAAGACGAACCCGGCGCATTTGAAGATGGTAGAGAAGTGGATGCGGAGTTATAAGCCGGAGGAGTTGTTCGATGAGGCGGGCAGGCTGATTGCGGAGTTGCGGGCGATGGCTCCGGTGGGGCAGCGGAGGATTACGGCGAATCCGCATGCGAATGGCGGGTTGCTGCGGAAACCGATGGAGCTGCCGGATTTTCGTGACTACGCAGTGAAGGTGAAGAAGCCGGGTCAGATTGAGGTTTCATCGACTGAGGTGTTGGGAACATTTTTGCGCGATGCGATGAAGCAGAACATGACGAACTTTCGCGTGTTTGGGCCGGATGAGACGGCTTCGAATAAGCTGCAGGCGATCTATGAGGCGAGCGGGAAGACCTGGGAGGCGAAGTTGCTTCCGGAAGATGCGGATGGAGGGTACCTAGCGCGTGATGGGCGGGTGATGGAGATTCTGAGCGAGCATACGCTGGAGGGATGGTTTGAAGGGTATGTGCTGACGGGACGGCACGGGTTCTTTTCGACCTATGAGTCATTTGTGCACATCATCGACTCGATGTTCAACCAGCATGCGAAGTGGCTGGAGAAGAGCAAGCTGGAGTTGCGGTGGCGGGCGCCTGTCTCGTCGATTAATTTGCTGATTACTTCGCTGGTGTGGCGGCAGGACCATAACGGCTTTACGCATCAGGACCCGGGATTTCTGGATGTGGTGACGAATAAGTCGCCGGAGGTGACACGGATTTATCTGCCGCCGGATGCGAATTGTTTGTTGAGCGTGACGGACCACTGTCTGCTGAGTACGAACTACGTGAATGTGATTGTGGCGGATAAGGCTCCGCACCTGCAGTATCTGGATATGGATGCGGCGATAATCCATTGCACGAAGGGGATTGGGACGTGGGATTGGGCCAGCAATGATGATGGTGACGAGCCGGATGTGGTGATTGCCTGCGCGGGCGATATTCCAACGGAGGAGGCGCTGGCGGCGGTGGCGATTCTGCGGGAGAGGTGTTCGGACGTGAAGATCCGGTTTGTGAATGTGGTGGACCTGTTCCGGTTGATGCCGGAGGAGGAGCATCCGCATGGGCTATCGTCGCGTGAGTTCGACAGTTTGTTCACGAAGAACAAGCCGGTGATCTTTAATTTTCATGCGTATGCTTCGCTGATTCACAAGCTGACGTACCGGCGGACGAACCATGACAATTTTCACGTGCGCGGGTACAAGGAGAAGGGGAACATCAATACACCGCTGGAGCTGGCGATTTTGAATCAGATTGATCGATTTGACCTGGCGATCGATGTGATCGACCGGGTGCCGCGGCTGCAGGCGACGGCGGCGCATACGAAGGAGTGGTTGAAGGGCCAAATTATCGAGAGCGTGAACTATGCCCATGCGAACGGAATCGATTCCAAGAAGATTCGGGAATGGAAGTGGCCGGTTTAGGTTATGCGCAGGGCGAAAAGAAAAAGACCATAAATCGTGTCCCACGGCTGGACCGGATGCCGAGACGAGGGGTAGGATTCTGCTGTCGGCAGGGATCGTCAAGGCTCGGTATTCAATCCTGCCTGGAATCAAACGGAGAATGGAGAATAACGATGAAAATACTAACTTCCCTGCTAATGGCGGGTCTGATGGCGACACCCGCGCTGGCTGCGACCAAGACCTTCAACGATGTTTCGGTGATCGACGTGGCCTGTTCAAAGAAGGCGGCCGCGACTGCGGATTCGCACACGCGGGAATGTGCTCTGGCGTGCGAGAAGAGCGGCTTTGGCATCGTTACCGAGGACAAGAAGTTCCTGAAGTTCGATGCGGACGGCAACGCGAAGATCCTGGAGCAGCTGAAGGGCTCTGACAAGACGGACCATCTGCGGGTGAACGTCAAGGGCGATGTTGACGGTGACACGATCAAGGTGACATCAGTAAAACTGCTTTAGTTTTAACGAAGATGCCCCATCCTCGATGGATTGCGAGGATGGGGCATTTTTCTTGCTCGTTGAGCCAGTTAGAAGAGGATCTTTAGAGCGAACTGGGTGTTGAATGGTTCGCCAGGGCCGATGCCTGGGGCTCCGTTGTAGTAGCCGATGGTTTGGGTGATGGTGCCGAAGGCTGCGCCGTCGCCGAGAAAGTTATCGGGCGGAGCGTAGTTGGCGCGGTTGAAGAGGTTGAACATCTCGACGCGGAACTGCGCGTTGAAGCCGTGGTCGAAGAGTGCGAATTTATTGTTCTTGAAGACGGAGAGATCGACGGCACCATAGGCTGGAGCTACAAGCTGGTTGCGGCGCATGGTGCCGAAGGACGGAGTTAAGGATTCTACGAAGGCGCCTGGGGTGATCCACTGGACCTGTCCGGCTACGACGTTTTTGCTGGCGCCTCTGTAGGGACTGACGTTGGGGACGAGGTTGACGCGGTCTTCTCCTTCGCCGGTGCCGCTGGTGTCGTTGCCGGTGTAGACGGTGTAGGGCTGGCCGCTGTGGAAGGTGATCAGTGAGTTGACCTGCCAGCCGTTGGTGAGCGGCTTGAGATGGGAGTTGCCGGGGACGTCGTAGGTGAGATAGCTGGTGAAGGCGTTACGGGTGTCGTAGTCCATGTCGCCGTAGTCGCATTTGACGCAGTTGGCGTTGGTGATGTTGGCGTTGCGGTATTGAGTGAGGAAGTCGAGTCCGTGGGCCCAGGTGTAAGAGAACTGGCTGGTCACGCCGTGCCAACCGGTTATGCGCAACGTGGTCTGGAGCGAGTTGTAGTTGGAGTTGCCGATGCTGGAGACCTGGTTGATGGTTCCGTAATTGGGGAATAGCTTGCCGAACGGACGAGTCGCGTTCTGAGCCGCTGTACCCAGTGAGGTGGTGCCCAGAGCGGCCTGGTTGATGTCGATGTTTGAGATTTGCTTGCGCGACTGGGAACCGACGTAGCCGAAGGTGAAGACGCCCTTTGAGCCGACGGCCTTCTCGACATTGAAGTTGAAGTTGAAGGTATAGCCGGGGCGCAGATTGGGGCTGATGGAGAAGAGGTTGTAGTTGGTGGCGGGATTGTAGGCCGTAGTAATGGGGAAGAGCAGCGTATTCGGCGTGATGACGATGTTGCCGTTGGAGAGACTGGAGACCGGGGCCGGACCGCCTGGGTTGCTTTCGGCACCGGATGCGCCCCCATTGGGCGGACGGTTATCGAGAAAAGGATTGAGGTTGGGCTGGTCAAAGAACATACCGATACCGCCGCGGAATACAAAGCCCGGACTGAAGGTCGGCTGATAGGCAAAGCCGACGCGGGGGCTGAAGTCATAGAAGGTCCTGGGGAAGAGCGAGCCGATGGCTGCTCCCTGGAAGACGAGGCCGTTGACGGCACCCGAGGTCCCGGGACGAAAGACAGAGAGGTCCTGCAAGGCGTCGTGCATCGGCCCGAGGTAGTCGTACCGGACGCCGTAGTTGACGTTGAGGCTGGGGGTCAGCTGATAGGCGTCGGCCGCTGATCCGGAGAAGTTATTGACGTAGACCCAGCGTTCCGTATTGCCGCGGACGATCTGCGCCTGCTGAGTGCAGCCGATCAGGAAGTCTGCGAGAGAGAGAATTTGGGAACCGTTGGCCTGCGCGCCAATTTTGGCCACGTAGGCCTGTTGGGCCGCGGTGGGAGTGGTATAGCCATATTGAGTCTGGCAAGGAGCGGAGTTGAAACCGGTCCCAGCAACGTAACCCCATGGCCCTTGAGTTCCGGGGAAGGAGAAGTTTCCGCGGGTCTTGCGGTGGTAGAACTCGTTGACGTATCCGCGGCGGTACTCGCCAGAGAAGCGGAATTGGTGCCTGCCGACGACCCAGGAGGCGCTGTCAGTGACCTGGCCGGTGATGTCATTGCGGCCGGATGGGGGTGTGGCGTTCTGGAGGTTATCGAAGCCGACGATATTGATGCCGGGCGCGCCGGAGAGCTGCGGCTGGGCGGCGCCCGTATTAAAGCCGAAGGAGATGGGGTTCATGCTGTGGTTGTCGTCGAAGAAGATCTGATTGAAGTAGTTGACGCCGAGGAGGACCTGGTTTGTGAAGCGGGGTGTGAGGACAGAGTTGACCACGGCCGACCAGTTGTAGACGTGGATGGGCCCCTGCTCGAAGAAGTAGGGGTTGAGTGTGCCGACAGGGGCGATCTGGTTGCCTTGACCGCCAAACATGCGAAGGGCCAGGGAGTGCTTGGGCGCGATGATGTAGTCCATCTTGCCGACGCCGTTGTAACTGTAGCCAGTGATGGGAGCGGCGCTGGTGTAGTTGTTGGCCGAGTCGCAGGAGCTGTTGACGGTGGGGCAGTTGAGAATCGCGGCAGGATAAAACTGGGCAAGAGATGCAGTGGCGACGCTGGTTGGAGTGAGATTGAATACCTTGAGGAGAGCGGTGGAGTCGGCCTGGAAGGCCGTGGTGGGTTCGGTGGTGGAGGCGGGCGAGGTTACGATGAACTGCTGCTTTTCATAGTTGAAAAAGTAGAAGAGCTTGTCTTTGATAACGGGTCCGCCGAAGCTGGCGCCGTAGTTCTGGTTGCGGAGCTTGCCCTTGGGAGCGCCGTTGGCGAAGGGGCTGTTGGCGGAGAAGAACTCGTTGCGGTTGAAGTAGTAGACGGAGCCGTGAATGCTATTTGTTCCTGATTTGGTTACGATATTGACTACGCCGCCGGGATTGCGTCCGGCTTCGGCGGTGGACTGGGTCTGTTGCGAGTATTGGTCGACGGAGTCCAGGGGGAGAATGATGCCGGCGATGCCCTTGACGCCGCCCTGGTTGACGGCGGGGACGTTGTGCCAGAGGTCGTTGTTGTCGACGCCGTCGATCTGCCAGTTGACTTGATTGGCGCGGGTTCCGTTGACGGAGCCGAAGCCGCCGGCGGAGTATCCTCCGAAGCCTGGTGCGACGGCGATGAGTTGGGTGAAGTCGCGGCCGTTCATGGGAGTGTCGTTGACGATGGTGCTGCTGATGTCTGTGGTTTGGGTAATAGAGGTGGTATCGAGGGCCATGCCGGCGGCGTCAACCTCGACGACGGTCGAGGAACTGGCGATAGTCAACTTGATGGCAAGGGTAAAGGTGGTGCCCGCAGAAACGGCGATCTTGTCTGTCTTGACTGTGCTGAAGCCGGGGAAGGAGGCGGAGACGGAGTAGTCGCCCAAAGGGAGATCCTGAAAGAGAAATTCGCCGGCGCTGGAGGTGGTTGTGGTGCGGCTGCTTCCGGTTTCGGTCTGTAGGGCGACGACGGTGCCATTGGCAATGGCCCCACCGGTGTGGTCGGTGACGGTGCCGTTGATGCCGCCACGGAAGGTCTGGGCTTGAAGGAAGGTCGTGCCGAGGGTTAGGAGGGTGACGGCGAGGCCGTAGAGAGCGGCCTGTAGGAGCTTACGTGATGGCTGGCGCATAGGACCTCCAAAAAAAAGGCAAAGATTTCCCGATCGTCTCGTGGACGATTTTCTCGGTTGAAAATTAAGACAAAAAGCCGTTATCGCAGCGGGAGTGCTGCGGGTCCGTCACTGTGTTCCAAGGGCCGAATGGCTAATAGAAATGTGGCGAAAACGTCAATTTAAGAAAGAGGTGGGACAACCGTAACCTTCTTTCGTGAAGATTGCAAGAATTTTTTTGAGATATCACGACGCTAGCTGGAGAGGCTTGCTTTTAGATTTCGTGAGCTTAGGTGGGCGGTTCTGTTGAAGAGAGCCACAGGGAGCAAGGGAGATGGAGTGGCCAGCTTCTTGATGACTGCTATCGCAATTGTAACTATCGCCGTTACGAAAATTTTGGGAGAGGGCGGCGAGAGAAGAAGGTCAGGCGCCGCCGCGGCGGAGTTCCTTGGTTTTGAGGACGATGAGGTATTCGTAGAAAGCTTGCAGGGTGGCGTAGGTGAGGCCCGCTGCGCCGTCGAGGATCGCGCCGCGGAGCAAGACCATGTAGAGCCACTTGAGGAGCGGGCGGGCGGGAAGGCGATAGAAGATGGCCTTCTGGTGGAGGCGACGGGTGTGGAAGTCGGGGTGGCGTAGGGCGGTGCGCAGCGAGGGATTTTGCAGGCCCTGGTTGCGGACGATCAGCTCGGCCTCCATGGTGGAGTAGAGGTTGTGCTTCTCGACCCACTTGGAGATGCCCTTGGAGAAGGGGTAATGGTCGAGTGGATAGCTGAGGTTTCCGATGAGGCCGTCGACCTCGAGGACTTCGTTGATGGCGCGGGTGTAGTGAACTCGTTCGGGGCGGACGAGGCGAATGTAGTAGGGCGAGATCTGGGCGTGCTTGAGCCAGGTGCCGAAGAGGTGATCGCGGCGGCGGACGCGGAAGGCTGAAGTCGGAGGCGGGGCGGCGAGGGCGAGTTGCTGGATCTCGCGGGAGAGATCAGGGGTGGGACGCTCATCGGCGTCGGGCAGGAAGACCCAGGGGTGCTTGAAGGGGACAGTCGCGAGGGCGGCGTTGCGATGAGTGGCATAATCGTCGAAGGCGCGGGTGTGGACGTGGGCTCCGGCGGCGCGGGCGATCTCGGTTGTGGCGTCGGTTGATTGGGAATCGAAGACGTGGATGTCGTCGGACCAGGAGACGCTGGCGAGACAGCCGGGAAGATCGCGCTGCTCGTTGCGGGTGAGGATGAGGACGGAGACCATGTGGGACTTATGGTATCGCGATGGGGCGGAAGGATTGTCGAGCGAGAGATTGGGTGAGGCTGACGTGAGTCAGATCGGCGTTGCGGCGCGGGCGGGCTATGTCTAATTTGCCTTGCGGAGAAGGTGCGATACGCAGCGCGGCGGAGGCGCCGGAGAAGACACGGGGAGGGGTGTGGGTGCTGGCCGCTACGATTCTGGGGTCGAGCATGGTCTTTATCGATGGAACGGTGGTGAACGTTGCGTTGCCGGCGTTGCAGACTGCTCTGAATGCGACCGTGACCGATGTGCAGTGGGTAGTTGAGGCTTATGCGTTGTTTCTAGCCGCGCTGTTGCTGGTGGGCGGGTCGCTGGGGGATCTGTATGGGCGGCGCAAGGTGTTTCTGGTGGGTGTGGTGTTGTTTGCGGGAGCTTCGGCCGGGTGTGGATTTGCGCCGGATATTCGCATGCTGATTGTGGCGCGGGCGCTTCAGGGTGTGGGTGGGGCTTTGCTGGTGCCGGGGAGTCTGGCGTTGATCAGTTCTTCGTTCTGTGCGGAGGAGCGTGGACGGGCGATAGGGACGTGGTCGGGTTTTACTGCGATGACGATGGCGTTGGGACCTGTGCTGGGGGGCTGGCTGATCGAACATCTCTCGTGGCGATGGGCGTTTTTTATCAATCTGCCGTTGGCTGTGCTGGTGGTGGTGATCTCTTTGGCGCGCGTGCCGGAGAGTCGCGATGAAGCGATGGTTCAGAGACTGGATGGATGGGGCGCGGCGCTGGCTACGGTTGGGTTGTGCGGGATTACGTTTGCGTTGATCGAGGCGGGGCGAGGGGGGAAGCAGGCGTTGATTGCCGGTGTGGTGGGGGTGGCGGCGCTTGTCTGTTTCTTTGTGGTGGAGTCGCGATCGGATGCGCCGATGCTGCCGCTGGATTTGTTTCGATCGCGGTCGTTCAGCGGGGCGAATCTGATGACACTGTTTTTATATGGGGCGTTGGGTGGGGCGTTGTTTTTTCTGCCGCTGGATCTGATCCAGGTGCAGCACTACACGGCTACGGAGGCCGGCGCTTCGCTGCTTCCGCTGATTTTGCTGGTGTTCGTGCTGTCGCGGTGGTCGGGTGGCTTGATTGTGAAATATGGTGCGAGGCTGCCGCTTATCGTTGGGCCGCTGATTGCAGCGGTTGGGTTCGGATTGTTTACGCGTGGCGCGGCGGGCGGGTCTTATTGGTCGGGTGTGTTTCCGGCGGTGATTGTGCTTGGGCTTGGGCTTGCGGTGAGCGTGGCTCCGCTGACGACCACAGTGATGAGTTCGATCGATCAGAGCCGGGCGGGTGTGGCTTCGGGGATCAATAACGCGGTTTCGCGAGTGGCGGGGTTGCTGGCGATTGCGGTGCTGGGACTGGTGTTTGCGACTAGCTTCAATGGGCGCTTGCAGCGGGGACTGGATGGGCTGGGACTGCCTGATGCACAGCGACATGCAGTTGAGGCGCAGAGGGGGAAGCTGGCGGCGGCGATGAGTGACGATGTGCGGGTGCAGCGGCTGATTCGTGAGTCGTTCGTTGGTGCTTATGGAGTGGTGTTGTGGATTGCGGCGGGGCTGTCGGTGTGCAGTGCTCTCAGTGCGGCGGTGCTGATTGAGGCTAGACCTGCGCCGCGACGGGTTGGTTGATGGTCCGGGTGAGTCTAGAAGCGCACGACGAAGCCGGTGGTGACGGTCTTGGGATGGACGTTTTCGTTGAACTGAGTGATGCCGCTGCTGTAGCTGAAATCGACGACGCGCCAGTCGAAGTGGGGGATGAGCGTGACGTCGACGCCGACGACGCCGCGGTAGGTAAAGCTGCCGGCGTCGCGGACGCCGTTACTTAGAGTGCTGTAGGAGGAGCCTCCGAGGAGGAATTCGCCGTAGGGCCTTATGGGAAAGATGGGAATTTTTACGGCGAGGCGAGGGCCGAGGATTCCGCTATAGATGTCTTTGGAGAGGTCGCCGCGTACGTCGACTGAGATATCCATGGGACCGTAGTGCCGCAGACCGTAGTAGAAGCCGAAGGTACCAGCAGCATTCCAGCCGGAGAATCGAAGGTCGCTCTTTTCTACGCCTCCGGTTCCGTAGATGGCTAGTCTGGCCTGGGCGTGGAGAGCCGGCGGGGAGAAACAGAAGAAGAGCGCGGGGAGGAGGAGCATTCTTCGGTTCATGCCCTAAGCGTAGCCAAGAGCGAGGATAGCGACAAGTAGCAGATTTAACAGTGGTCCGAATTTAGAAGGGGCGGAGAGCCAGGACGGCGTTGAGTCCACCGAAGGCGAGGGAGCTGGAGAGGGCGAGCCTTGGGGTGGTTTTGCGGGGGGATCCGAGGATGATGTCGAGGTGGATGGCAGGGTCGATCTGGGTGACGCCGGTGTTGGCGGGGAGGAGATTTTCCTTGAGGGCGATGATGGTGGCGAGGGCTTCTATGGCTCCGCTGGCTCCGATGGAGTGGCCGTGGAGGGACTTGGTGGAGCTGACGGGAATTTGCGAAGCGCGGGGGCCGAAGACCTGGTGGATGGCGGCGGCTTCGGTGGTGTCGTTGAGCTGAGTGCCGGTGCCGTGGGCGTTGATGTAGCCGACTTCGTCGGGTGTAGCTTTGGCGTCTGCGATGGCCTGGCGCATGGCAGAGGCGGCTCCGTCGGCGAGAGGCTGGGTGATGTGGCCGGCGTCGGCGGAGAAGCCGAAGCCTACGATCTCGGCGTAGATGGTGGCGTTGCGGGCCCGGGCGGAGGCGAGGGTTTCGAGGGTGAGCATGGCGGCTCCCTCACCGAGGGTCATGCCGTCGCGATCGGCGGAGAAGGGGCGGCATTGCGTGGGGGAGACGACGCGCATCGAGTCCCAGGCCCGGAGGAAGCCGAACGTCAAAGGAGCTTCGTGACCGCCGGTGATGGCGGCGTCGACCATTCCGCTGCGGATCATCTGGAAGGCGAGGCCGATGGCGTGGGTTCCTGAGGAGCAGGCGGTCGAGATGTTGAGGGTGGGGCCTGTGATCTTTTGTTCGATGGAGATGTTGCTGGCTCCGGCGGAGGCCATGGTGCGAATGACGGTGAGGGGATGGACCCGGGAGTTCTGGGTATAGAGCTTGATGGTCTCGGTCTCTTCGGCCTGACGGCCTCCGCAGGCGCAGCCTACGATGATGGCGATTTTTTCCGGGGCGTAGTGGGCGGTGAGTTGGGATTCGAGGGCGGCCTGGCGGGCGGCGACGATGGCGAACTGTGTGGTGCGGTCAGTAGCGACAACGGTGCCGGACTCGAGGTGCTGACGGGGATCGAAGTTTTTTACGGCGGCGGATTGGGTGAAGCGAAAGCCCTGGGTCTCGCCGGGAGCTTCGGGGTAGGGCGGGAAGGGAGCGATGCCGGTGGTCCCGTTGAAGAGCGAGGTGCGGAAGTCTGCGATGGAGTTTCCGATGGGGGTGATGCAGCCCAGTCCGGTGACGACGACACGATTCAATGCTGCTCCCCTTGCGATTCCATTTCTAGTTATAAATCACAGGGCAGAGGCTCGCGGTGTGCTAGGAGGTAGTGGTCGCGGTTGGAGGTTTGGCGGATTGGAGCTTGGCGACGCCGTCGACCATGTCGCCTACGGTCCTGATGGTGCCGAGGGCTTCGTCCGGGATATCGATGCTAAAGGCCTCTTCGACCTCGAAGGAGATGTTGATCTTGTCGAGGGAGTCGATGTTCAACTCTTCGAAGGTGCTGGCAAGCGTGATGGTGTCCGCGGAAATGCCCTTCGACTTGGCGATGATGTCAATACAGCGGCTGGCGATGTCGTTCATGATGGTCCAACTTCCTTGGCAGTTAGCCTCAACTTACAGGGATGCGCGTGCCAATGTAAAGGTGGGTGGGACTGACGTAGACAACTTCAACCGGTGAGGACGCGCAGTCCTTCGGTGCCGGAGGTTTGGAGCGGGGATTGGCCGATGTGCATTTGAAGAAGGCGCTCGAAGAGCCATGGAGTGCTGTGGAAGGTGCGGAGGACGTTGTCGCGAACCCAGGGCGAGCGATCCATCAGGAGCAGGCTGCGGGACATGAGGGTGGGAAGGCGCTGGATGCGGCGGTGGGCCTGCTGATAGAGAGCAAGGTCGTTGGCGCGGAGGGCGAGGGATAGAGCGGCGGCCTGACGAAAGCAGAGGGCCATGCCTTCGCCGGTAACGGCATCGACGGATCCGGAGGCATCGCCAATAAGGGCGACGTTGTCCTTGGTTACACGGCGGAGTTTGCGGCAGAGAGTGATGGAGCCTCGTGGAGGGTCCTTGGGTTGGGAAATGGCGAGTCGACGGCGCAGGGCGGGGAAGTGGCTGAGGGCGACTTCGGGGCTGGCGAATTTCTTATCCGCGACGAAGGCGACGCAGACTTCTTCGGAGGAGGTGGGGGTGACGTAGGCCTGTCCGAAGTTACTCCAGTAGACCTCGACGAAGTCGGTCCATGGGGCGATGGTGTAGTGCTGGCGGAGGCCGATGCGGCGCGATTGGAGGGATGCTTCGGTGAGGCCGGCCCAGGTGGCTACGCGAGAGCTGGGACCGTCGGCTCCGATGAGGTAGCGGGCGCGAAGGGTCTGGCGATTGCTGCTGACGATGGTGCCTTCGGCTGTGGGGGCGATGCTTTGGACGGAGTTCTCCCAATGGAAGCGGACGCCGAGGCTGGCGGCGCGGTCGAGGAGGATCTGGTGGAGGACGGTTCGGCGGATGCCGCGTCCGGGACTACTAGGGAAGGCGGCTTCGGCGGTGGCCGCAGGGTGACGGGCAGACGCCTGAGCGCCGATCAACCGGATGCCGCGCACCAGGTGACTTTCCGTCGCGCTCAGGATTTGGTTGATATTGGGGAAGCCGAGGGCCGCGAGGGCTTCGAGCGAGTCTGGCAGGAGGCCTTCGCCGCAGGCTTTATCGATGGGGGGCTTCATGGCATCGATGACTTCGACAGTGAGACCCTGGCGAGCGGAGGCGATGGCACAAGCCAAACCGGCTGGGCCCGCGCCGACAATCAAGACATCGCTTTGGTTGCAAGAATTCATAGCGTCGCATGTACTATGACGCTATTTGTCTCAGCGAGTTACGGCATTGACTAGCAAATGACAAACAGAAGACGGAAGTCTGACGAAGTTGGCTGGCTGCGCGTCGGTGACCCTGACTGGTTTAGAACGCAGAGCTACCATTTGAGCAGGACGAGCTCGGAACAGAAGGCGGGGCCCATTGCGGCGAGGATGCTGTAGGTCCCGGGCTTGCCGGGGGAGTTGACGAGGACGTCTTCGAGTACGGCGAGAACGGAGGCTGCGGAGAGATTGCCGACTTCACGCAGGCTGCGCCAGGAAGGTTCGAGTGCGTTGGGGGGAAGATTGAGAGTGTTTTCCATGGCTTCGAGGACCTTGGGGCCCCCGGAGTGGAAGATGTAGCTCGAAATGTCGTCTAAGGTTAGACCGTTGTCGCAGAGAAAAGACTCTACGTTGCCGCGCAGATGCTCGTTGACGACCTTCGGGACGTCGGGGGAGAGGACGATTTTGAAGCCCATGTCTCCGATGTCCCAGCCCATGATGTGTTGGGTATGTCTATAGAATGTCGAGCGCGTGTCAAGGATCTGCGGACCGGCGCAGGGGCAGGCTTTTTTGCCGAGGGGGGTTTCGCTGCCAGCGACGATGACTGCGGCGGCGCCGTCGCCGAAGAGACCGCAGGAGATGAGGTTGGCGATGGACTGGTCGTTGTCCTGCCAGGTGAGGGAGCAGAGTTCGACGGAGAGGAGAAGGGCGTACTGGTCGGGGAAGGCGCGCACATAGTCGGAGGCGCGGGATATGCCTGCGGCTCCGGCGACGCAACCGAGGCCGAAGATGGGCGTGCGCTTAATGGACGTGGGAAAGGGCATCAGGTTGATGAGGCGTGCGTCGATGGTGGGGCTGGCGATTCCGGTGACCGAGGCGAAGAAGATGGCGGAGATGTCTTCTGGAGTAAGACCGACGCGCGCGAGGGCGCAGGTGATGGCTTTTTCGCCTAGCTCGACGGCGGCGACGATCCAGGCGTCGTTGGTGGGGCCGAAGCCGGAGAGGTTCTCGTAGACGTCGAGGGGGAAGACGAGATGGCGAAAGTTGACGCCACAGTTGGCAAAGAGGCGGTTAATGAGACGGGGCTCTTCCATCCTGTCCTGCCAGCGCGCCGTGAGTGCTTCTGAGATTGCCGCTTGAGAGTAGCGATGAGGTGGATAGGCCGTGCCGACTGACGCAATACGCATGCTGATGAGAACCCTTAAGTGCCGTGATGTTGAACTACGTTGCAGCGATGGAGACGATTAAGATTGTGCGTTGGTTGACATGAGATGGGAGCACCCAACGGGTCAGTACTTAAAGGTACACGCTGCGGCGAGTTGCGTGTTGGATTTTCAGAGGCAGCGCACCCTGTTCGCGGCGCGGCGTTAGTGAAGGCGGGCGATCTGTCGCTGGTAGAGGGTGTTTTGGGGGAATTCCCTCGATAGGCCGATGAGGATTTCCTTGCCCTGCTGGATGCGGCCGTCGCGGAGCTCGCCTACGGCAAGCATGAGGCGGGCGAATGGGGCGAGATAGTGGCCCTGTTCGGCGGTGAGTTTGAGGAGGCGGACACCTTCGGTCTTGTTGGTGCCGGCGCCGGCCATGCCGAGGATCCAGCGGATGGGTGCAGGCTTGAGGCTGAGCATGTAGTTCTCGATGCCGACGGCGAGGTTGGCGTCGTAGAGGGTGGGGTTGAGAGCGAGGGCCTGTTTGGCGTACTTGCTGGCGAGCTCGCTGAATTTATAGGCGCCGTACTCGTGGCGATCGATGAGAGAGGCCCAGTCGGCCTGCATGCCGGAGGTGACGGCCTTGCAGTAGAAGGCGTTGGCGTCTTTGGGATTGTGCTGGATAGTGGCATCGGCGAGGCGCTCAGCCTGGGCGATGCGGTCGGTGAAGCCTTTCTTGAGAACTGGGTCGATGGCCGGGCGCTGCCGGGATTCGAAGCGGTTGTCGTCGGCGAAGAGCTCGATGTCGAGAACGCCGAGGCGATCAAATTCGGTGAAGATGTAGGCCGCCGCATCGGAGGCAGGGCCGAGGCAGTCTTCGGGATGGGCGGCGGTCCACTGCTGGAAGTGGGCGTGGGCTGAGGCGAAGTCGAGGTTGTAGAGGGCGTAGTAGCCGTCGTTCAGCGGGGTGCCGGTGAGGGGGGCGGCGACGAGCAGAGGGGCGCCGAGAAAAAGAAGGAGGAACAATCCAGAAAAGCGGGATGCGACGGAGGTGCGGGAGGCTTGCGGAGGGAGCGAGGATGGAGACAAGGCAATCACTCTCTTCTTTGTACCTCATCGGTGACGGCAAAGGGTGTGTCGGCAGGATTTCATAAAACCCTCCGGTGTGATTCGAATCGGCTTCGAGACGGGGCTAGCGTTCCGATGGCGTGACTCGCTGACGACTCAACTTTGTTGCGCTCGGGTTGCCTGGAGTTGGCCAATCTTTTTCAACATGATTATGCATTTTGTTGCGTGCGATTGGAGTTGGGACCGCCTAAGCGATTGATTCAATGGAACCTGATATTTGGTCCTTTGGGTGCACTCTTTTCAATTCTGATCTCCTGGAAGGACTGCCGGGAGCGGTCCAACCAGGAGGGCAGAAATTTCCCAGGCCGCCAGATAATTCTGGCGGCCTTCTTCTTTTTATAAGCATTTCTTTTCTTGAATTGTGCAAACTTTTTCCATAACGCTAAATCGTTCACGGCTAAGTGCCTGAATCCAAACGACATATCATTTGGCCGTTCAGCTGCTTTCTTCAGTGGTATCAATGCTTAACCATGAACGTCCTGAATTACTGGATGGCCCCTACCAGCCATTGAGCAGGCCCTCATGCACCGAAATCAGCAGCACCAGCAGTTAGATAGGCCCGCTCTATGCGGAAAACTCAGGAGGAACTAATGAAATTGTGCTCGAAACTTTCTGCCTTGGGAGCGGTGTTGGTGCTTACGACCGCTTTCGCATCCGCTGACACTCTGTACCTGGCAAGCTATGGGCAGCTTAACGGCAGCGGCGGCAACAACAACAGCCCGCTGGGCGTTATCGCGCCGCCCGCGTTTGCTGTCTCCAACGGATTTGCGAACCTGACACCTGTCCTGCCTCCATCGGGCGAAACCACGAACCTCACCGTATCCAACAACAACGTCTGGAGTGTCGCTCTCTCCAATGCGCTGGGAACTTCGAGCTGGGTCTCTTACGACCAGACCGGACCGGAGTCGAGCCCGTTCGTCGAAACGCCGAATGGCAATTACTTCTTCTCCACCACGTTTGATATCGGAGCGACGTCTACTCCTGGCGACGCGAATGGCTCGATCTCGGTGATGGCCGACGATACGGTCATCGTGTTTTTGAACGGACAACAGTTGAACACGGCAACCGGGGGAGCGGGCGACACGTTTGGTCACTGCTCGGACGGCGTGCCTAGCTGCAGCGTCGGGACGTTGGTCAACCTGAACTCCAATGACTTCGTCAGCGGCGTCAATACCCTGACGTTTCAGGTGCTTCAGGGTGGCGACCACCAGTTCGGTGTCGACTTCGCCGGGTCGCTCTCGACGGTTCCGGAGCCAAGCTCGCTGTTCCTTCTGGGAACGGGCCTGATTGGTTCTGCCGGTGCATTGCTTCGCCGGATGCGCGCGTAGCTTTCGGTTCCACGGAGGCCTTCAGGAGGCCTCCATGGACCTGAATTTGGAGAAAAAAGTAGCCGCCAGATTTTGTGGCGGCTATTTTATTTTTCGAGTCAGCTTTAGAGGCTGGCGACCTCTTTTTTCTGTTTTTCTTCGAGGTACCAGGCCACGGTCTTTTGCAGCCCTTCGTGGAAGTGGGCTCGGGGCTGATAGCCGAGTTCCTTCGTGGCCCGCGAGATATCTGCCAGAGAGTGCTTGATGTC
>DATMPD010000191.1:0-7466 GCA_035567955.1 Edaphobacter sp. | reverse complement strand
ACGCAGCATCGCCAGTAACGGAGCGATCGCCAGCGCCCAGCTCACCACCGCCCAAAGGGTAAACAGCCCCAGAGTTGCCACAATCACCAGAGAAAAATAACCCACCAGATTCGGCTCGCCTCCGGCCGAAACCGGCCCCGTCACGGTCATCTCCGCCACCCGCTCCATACACCAGAACCACACCGCAAAGCTCCCCAGCAGCGCCACCACCCGCACCGCCTGCAGCACAATCAGCGTCCCTACCCGGCTATGCAGCCGCCGATCTGCCCGCCGCAACACCGCCGTCCGCCCAATCGCCGAAAGCACCACCCAAGCCACTACCATCAGCGGAGCCAACCACAACGCCACCCGCAAAACTAACGGCAGCAACGCCTCCATCGTCTTAGCGAGCACCGTCGCAGATCCCATCGGATCGACCACTGTCATATTGCGCAGCGCAGCAAGGTCTATGGGCGTCGCCCGCAAAATCCGAAATGCCTCATACCGCAAAACCAGGAGTGCCGGAACCCCATAAGCCCACCGCCACAGCACCTCCAGCGCCGTCAGCGAAGGCCGCCGCCAGCACTCCGAAAGCGTATGCACAAACGACTGCGTCCCCCGCACCGTACCGGCAGCAACAACAACCCCATCCTGCGGTATCGGGCCTTTGGATAAAGGCTCCACTACTTCACCACAAGATTCACAAGCTTACCTGGAACCACAATCACCTTCACGACAGTCTTGCCTTGAATCCGTGCCACCACCTTCATATCCGCCAACGCCGCCGTCTTCACCGCAACCTCATCGCTGTCCGCCGGCACCTTCACCACATTCACCAGCTTGCCATTCACCTGCACAGGAATTTCAATCTCATCCTCCCGCGCAAGTTCCTCATTCACCACCGGCCATGTGGTACGAAACACCGCACCCTCGCCGCCAATCTGCTCCCACATCTCCGCCGCAAAAAAAGGCGCGAACGGAGCCAGCAACAGAATCAAGCCACGAAAAACTTCCGCAATCGCCGCAGGAGAAATCTCGCCCGCGTCCATGGCCGCCTCATTCGCCGCAATCTCGTTCACCAGAATCATGATCGACGAGATCGATGTATTGAAGTGCCAGCGCCCATCGAAATCCTGCGTAATCTTCGCAATCGTCTGATGCAGCCTGCGCAGCAACACCTGATCTTTCAGCGTTGGCACGACATTAGTGGCACTCGCAGAATCGGCGTATTTCGTCGTCAACCGATACACCTTCCCCAAAAATCGGCTGATCCCTGCAACCCCCTCTTCCTGCCACTCCAGATCGCGATCTGGCGGAGCCGCAAACAACGCGTACATCCGCGTCGCATCCGCCCCATACCGCGCAATCATGTCGTCGGGCGACACCACATTGCCCTTCGACTTCGACATCTTCGCGCCATCCTTGATGACCATTCCCTGCGTAAACAGACGCTCCGCAGGCTCATCATTCTTCACCAATCCCAAATCACGCATCACCTTCGTCCAGAAACGCGAGTAGATCAGATGCAAAATCGCATGCTCGACTCCGCCGATGTACTGGTCAATCGGGAACCAGTAGTTCGCCTTATCCGAATCAAAGGGAGCCTTGGAATTTTTCGCATCCGTATAGCGATAGAAGTACCAGCTCGAATCGACGAAGGTATCCATCGTGTCCGTCTCGCGCCGTGCCTTCCCCCCGCACTTCGGACAAGTCGCATTCACAAACTCCGGTACCCGCCCCAGCGGCGATCCGTTGGTCTGAGTAATATCGATCTGCTCCGGCAACACAATCGGCAGCTCGCTCTCCTTCACTGGTATCGGCTCATCCGGAGAGCATTTGTCGCAGTACACCATCGGTATCGGCGTACCCCAATATCTCTGCCGGCTCACCCCCCAGTCCTTCAACCGATATGTAACCGTAGAGGTACCAAATCCCTTTGCTTTGGCAAACGCAGCCATCTTCTCCTGCGCCTCCACACAAGTTAGTCCGCTCCACTCGCCAGAATTGACGACAACCGCATCATCCTCCGCGGTGTAAGGCAACACCGGCTCCTCCACACCCCCAGCAGCAGGAGCAATCACTCGCCGCACCGGCAACCCATACTTCTGCGCAAACTCGAAGTCCCGCTCATCGTGCGCCGGCACGCTCATAATCGCGCCAGTCCCATAGTCGGCCAGAATGTAGTTCGCCACCCAGATCGGGACGCGCTCGCCATTGAACGGATTCACCGCAAACCGCCCCGTATCCACGCCGTGCTTTTCAATCGCACCCAGCGCATCGCTCTCCCGCGCATTCTGCTGCTCGGCAAGCAACCCCTCAATCTTCACCCGGAGCGCATCATCCTCCAGCGCAAACGCCTTCGCCACCGCATGTTCCGGCGCCAGTTGCACCGACGTAGCCCCAAAGATCGTATCCACCCGCGTCGTAAACACCGCAATCTTTTCTGACGCGCTTTTCAATCCCGATTTTTCTGAGAACTGAGAACCGAGAACTGAGAACTCTACCAAAGCCCCCTCGCTCCGCCCGATCCAGTTCCGCTGCATGGTCCTGACCTTCTCCGGCCAGCCCTCCAGCTTGTCGAGCCCCTCCAGCAGCTCATCCGCATACTTCGTAATCCGCAAGAACCACTGCGTCAAATCCCGCAGCTCAACAACCGTGTCTTCATGCCGCCAGCAGCGACCACCAATCACCTGCTCATTCGCCAGTACCGTCTGGCACTCCGGACACCAGTTCACCTTGCTCTTCTTCCGGAACGCGAGCCCCTTCTCAAACATCTTCAAAAAGAACCACTGGTTCCACCGGTAATACTCCGGCAGGCATGTCGTCACTTCCGTGGACCAGTCATAGCTGAACCCCATCCGCCGCATCTGCCTCTTCATCGCCGCGACGTTGCCTAGCGTCCACTCCCGCGGAGGCACGCCATTCTTCAGCGCAGCATTCTCGGCCGGCAGACCAAACGCATCCCACCCCATCGGATGCAGCACGTTATACCCGCGCATCCACATATGCCGAGCCAGCGCATCCCCAATCGAATAGTTCCGCACATGCCCCATGTGCAGCTTCCCGCTAGGATACGGCAGCATCTCCAGACAGTAGTACTTCGGCTTGCCCGAATCATGACCCTCCGCCGCGTACAGCGAAGCGTCCGCATCCCACCGCGCCTGCCACCGCGGCTCAATCTCGGAAGGGGTGTATCGCTGCTCGGTCATTGGAGAAGTTAAGGAGGTTCCAGCCTGTGGAGTATTCTGATTTTTGGGCATACCCCACTATTTTACCCGCTACCTGCGTCCCTACTGCACAACGCCCGCCGGCGGCGCCGCGTGATTCTGTACCGCCCTCAACCTGTCCTCCGGAGCTTCAGGTCCTGTGTACAACTCCGCGGGGAACCCGCAAAAACTACTCTTCCTCGGGGAGATCCGTCTTGGGCTCAGACAAAACAGTGAAGCTGAGGAACTCCTCGTCGGCCGCGGCGGCTTTCAACGCAGGCAAAAGATGGCGCAGCGTATCTGCTTTGCAGATGTACCCCACCGCGCCAATCCGCAGAGCCTCGCGCGCCATCTCGTGGCTCGGAATCGCGCTCAAAAAAAGTATCTTCGTCCCCGGCAACGCGACGCGAATCTGCCGGGCAGCCTCGAACCCACTAAGTTTCGGAAGCCCCACATCGAGCAAGACCAGGTCAGGCTGGAGTTCCTGACACATCTGAACTGCCTCTAAGCCATCGGAAGCCTCGTAAACAACCTGCAGCTCCGGGTCTTCCTCGATCATTGAAACAATGGAACGTCGCCACGGCTCAAAATCATCTACGACAAGAATACGAACTGGTCCCAACTGCTGGTGCCTCCCGCCAAAACTCAAGTCCGCTGCCTGGATTGGCGGTGCTGAACTCATCGCTTTTAGCGTGACACCTTCATTCCACTACGTCGTTGCTCCAGCGCAATAAGCGCGACCCGTCCCGTTCTCATCCGCACAAAACACGCTGGTCTACCGGTTGGGCTTAGCTCAGGCTTGTATCCGAATCAGCTCTTCTGGCGAACGCACCACAACCTGCCCCCGCCTCTTCACCACGAGCCCCTTCCGCTGCCACTCGCTCAACGTGCGGCTGACCGTGAATATTGTCACATTCGCCTCATTGGCCAAATCCTCGTTGCTGATGGGTATTACCGTCCCCTCAAAACCCTTTCGTCCCACTTCTCTGGAATGGTTTGCCAAAACCTGCGCGATTCTCTCGCTCGCTGTGTGGTGACTGGCCGCAACCAGCAGATTGCGAAGCACCGCGAAATACTCCGATGCGATCATCAAGGCATTTTCCAGTAATATCGGATACTGCTTTGTGAGTGACAGGATCGAACTGCGGCCCCACACCAATGCGACGCACTCCGTCGCCGCCTCGGTGCTCACCAGGTATTCCGTAGGCGTGGCCAGCAACGCTCTCCCCCCGGAGGGATCTCCCGTTGGAATTCGCACAAGAAGGACTTTTTCTCCCCTCGGCGTTATCGTAAACGTGCGGGCGCGCCCATGGAGTATCAAAAACACTTCATTCGCAGGATGTCTCTCACTTGCGATGATCGAGCGTGCCGGAAAACGCCGCAGCGTCCCTACTTGCAGAATGTTTGCCAAATCGCCAGGAGCCAGTCCCTGCAGAAGTCCCGGCGAAAGTTCCATCACTCGAGCAGCAATGTCAGAGGCGGTCATCCCTCTCCGCCCATTCGACTCCGTCGCCATCTCGCCGCCTATCCGGCTTTAAAAGCCAAAAGCTCGATTTCAACGTTGGCCCGCCTTCAGAGTAACAAGGTATTGCGGCAGAACACAATTTCTTGTTTCGATACCCGCCGCTGCCGGAGGCCGCCGTGACAGCCCTAAGCCGTCAGAGCCTTCAGCCCGCGGCCAGCGCTCGCAACACACCCACGTTCCGCGCCTCATCTCCCGGAGCATCCACCGGCGTCTCCGCAATGAACGCCGCATGGGCAAACTGCTCATCATGTAGCAGCCGCCGAAACACCTCTGCCCCAATCGTCCCCTCGCCAATGTGCTCATGCCGATCCAACTTCGATCCCATCGCCGCCTTCGCATCATTGCAGTGCCACACCTTCACTGCATCGAACCCCACCGTATCCCTCACCAGCATCATCGTCTCCACATACCCATCCGGAGAGACAATGTCATACCCCGCCACATGCACATGACACGTATCCAGGCACACCGCCACCGGCGCACACGGTTTCAACTTCTCCACCAGTTCCGCCACCTGCTCCAGCTTGCCTCCCAGCGAAAACTCAGCCCCCGCCGTATTCTCAATCAGAATCCTGAAATCCTTTCCCTCCCAAGGTAAGCCATCGACAGCTTTCTCAATGGACTGCGCCGCCAGCCTCAGCCCCTCTTCGCGCGTCAAACCTTTCCAACTCCCGGGATGCAGCACCAGATACTCCGCCCCCAGCGCCAGGGCTCGCTCCACCTCGCCGCGAAACGCCCCCACGCTGCTCGCCCGTACGCTCTCCGTCTGGCTGCACAGGTTGATCAGATAGCTGGCGTGGAACGACACCGGCCCCACATCATGTTTCGCGCGCAGCTCCCGCATCTTCACCGCATCCGCAGGCTTGACTACTGCCGCCCTCCACTGCCGTGGGCTCGACGAAAATATCTGAAACGTATTCGCCCCCGCCGCCACCGCCCGTTCCACCGCAGTCCACGTCCCACCGGCCGTCCCCACATGCACGCCAATCCGCTTCTTCACGCTATTCGTCATCCCTTAAGCCTATCCCACAAGGTGATATGCTGAGGCCCGTCCACATAACCCGCTCTGAGAGGATGCCAATGCCAACTCCGCAGAACCTCAAGAACCACGCGCGCTTCCATCCGCTCTTTCACTTCTTCGTGCTGCCCATGCTTCTGCTTAACTTCATCTTCTCTATCTATGTCACCATCCGCCACTGGCCTGAGCATTGGGCTCTCCATCTCTGGTGGATCGCCATGTCCATCGTCTTCTTCATCATGGCAGGCATTGCGCGCGGCGGCGCGTTGACCGCGCAGGACCGCATCATCCGCCTCGAAGAGCGCCTCCGTCTACAAGCACTCGTCCCCGCCGAAGATCGCGCCCACATCGACGAGCTCTCCATCAAGCAACTCATCGCCCTCCGCTTCGCCTCTGACGACGAACTTCCCGCTCTAGTCCGCAAGACGCTCACCCAAAACCTCGAGCCCAAGGCCATCAAGCAAAGCATCGTCAACTGGCGCGGAGACTACCACCGCGTCTAACTCTTCATTCAACGCCGAGCAACGCGAGGCCCCAAGCCTCAAGCCCATCCCCGACCGGTACACTCGCCACGAAGTGGCCGCCCGCCGCGCAGGCGGCCCGTCTGGCAGGACAAAGTCCCTTAGTAAACATCCCGCTGATACCGCTTCTGCTTCTTCATCCCAGCCAGATACTCCGCCGCATGATCCAGCGTCCCATTCGACCCCTTCGCGATCACATCCAACAGCGCCACCTCCACGTCCTTTGCCATCCGCGTCACATCGCCGCAGACATAAAAGTAGGCCCCCCGCTCCAGCCACTCGAACAGGTCCGCAGCATGCTCCTGCATTCGGTCCTGCACATACACCTTCTGCGGCTGATCCCGCGAAAAGGCCGTATCCAGTCGCGTCAGCACACCGTCCTTCTGCATCGCGTGGAATTGGTCCCGGTACAGAAAGTCCAGCTTCTCTCGCTGATCGCCGAAAAACAACCAGTTGTCCCCCGTCTGCCCCGTAGCCTGCCTCTCCTCCAGAAACGCGCGGAACGGTGCAACGCCCGTCCCCGGCCCGATCATGATCACCGGCGCCGACGTATCCTCCGGCAGCCGGAAGTTCCCATTCGCATGCAGAAAGATCGGCATCATCGTCCCTACCTGAGCACGTTCGCCAAGCTGTCCACTCGCAACACCCTGCCGGCTCCGCCCATGCGACTCATACCGGATCACCCGCACCGTGATCTGCACATTGTCCTTATGCAACCTTTGGCTCGACGCAATCGAGTACATCCTCGGCACCAGCCGTTGCAGCACATGGAACAACTGTTGCGGCTCCGTCACCACACCCGGATAGTCCGTCACCAGATCAATAAACTCGCGCCCCCAGCAGTACTCCTCGGCCCGCGCCTTGTTCTCCGGGTCCACCATCGCGTGCAGGCTTTCGAGCTCGGGCGCGAGCTTCGCATACTGCTTCAAGCTGCCCCGCGCCAGTTTGCCGATGCTCAACCGTGTCCGCAGCGCCTCCTCCAGGCTGATCTCGACCTTGTAGTGGTCCAGCACCCGCTCGTCGCCCTTGAACCCCAGCGCCGCCATTACCTCCGCCACCTCCGCGGCGCGGTTCTGCGGATTGATCCCCACCGCATCGCCCGGCGTATAGGTCATCCCCTCGTCAAGCGTCAACTCGAGATGCCGCGTCTCTTTCTCCGACCCCACGGCCGTCTGCAGTTCGTTGACTCTCACCGTGGATAAAAATGGGTTGTTCCG
>DATMPD010000190.1:0-5383 GCA_035567955.1 Edaphobacter sp. | reverse complement strand
GGATCTCGTCGCGGTAGCGTTCGACGAGGCAGCCGGCGACGACGATGCGGCTTGCTTTGCCGCCGTTCTGCTGCTTGTGCTGGACCATCTCGAGGATGGTGTTGACGGACTCCTGCTTGGCGGAGTCGATGAAGCTGCAGGTGTTGATGACGATGATCTCGGCGTCTTCGGCGCGGGGGGTGAGCTCGGCGCCGTTGTGGTGGAGCAGGCCCATCATGACCTCGGAGTCGACGAGGTTTTTGGGGCAGCCGAGGGAGACGAAGCCTACTTTGGGGCGGGTTTTGGCAGGGATTTCCTGGCTTGGATCATCGAGAATGGCGGGGGGAGTCACAGACTTCTATTTTAGCAAGTTTGGACGTCTTCCCCCTATCTGCGACTTCCGTGCGACGGCCTCAGGCGAGGCCGTTGCGGGCGATGACTTCGCGGTAGAAGTGGGCGCTCATTTTGGGAGTGCGCTTCTGGGTTTTGAAGTCGACGTAGTGGATGCCGAAGCGGTAGGCGTAGCCGTCGGCCCATTCGTAGTTGTCCATCAGGCTCCAGCAGAAGTAGCCGCGGACGGGCACGTTTTCGCTGACGGCGCGGTGGAGTTGGGTGAGGTAGTTGCGGAGATACATGACGCGGTCGGAGTCGAAGACGTGGCCCTCGGGAGTGAGGACGTCTTCGGAGGAGGCTCCGTTTTCGGTGATGTAAATCTCTTTGAGGTTCCAGAGCTGGGCGGCGAGCCTGGGCGACCAATAGATGGCCTCGGGCCCGACGTGGAGCCACTTGCTCATCATGTGCGGGTAGGAGGCCGGGGCGTGAACCATGGCGAATCCGGCGGGTGAGCTGTCGGCGCGGACGTAGGAGGGGGTATAGACGTTGAGGCCGACGAAGTCGACGGGTGAGCCGATGGCTTTCATGTCGGCTGCGGTGAATTTTGGTGCGGCTGCGCCGTGGTGGGCGAGGTAGGCGTCGGTGTACTTGCCTTCCATGACGACGGTGAGGTAGCCGGCGTTGCTTTCGCGGTAAGCCTTGGCGGCTGCGGCGATGTGTTCCGGTGTTTCGATGACAGGGACACAGGCGGTGGAGTTTTCGGCGAGGCCAACTTTAGTGCCGGATTTGGCATGGGCGCGGATGGCCTGAACGCCGAGGCCGTGTGCGAGGACGGCGTGATGGCGGACCTGGTTGACGCCGGCGGGTGGGAGCTTGAGCCCCGGTGCGTGGCGGCCGTCGCGGTAGCCGATGTCGACGAAGGAGCTCATCTCGTTCATGGTCATGAAGTGCTTGACGCGGTCGGAGAGATGCTGAGCGACGTAGCCGGCGTAGTTGGCGAAGGCTTCGGAGGTGTCGCGGGATTGCCAGCCGCCTTTATCTTCGAGGGCCTGGGGGAGGTCCCAGTGGAAGAGGGTGCAGTAGGGTTCGATGCCGGCTGCGAGCAGCTCGTCGAGCATGTGGTTGTAGAAGTCGAGGCCCTTGGGGTTGGGTGTGCCGGTGCCTTGCGGATAAACGCGCGGCCAGGCGACGGAGAAGCGGTAAGTTTTGAGGCCGAGGTCCTTCATGAGGGCGATGTCTTCTTTGTAGCGGTGGTAGTGATCGTCGGCTACGTCGCCGGTGTCCCCGTTGTTGGTTTTGCCGGGGGTGCGGGAGAAGGTGTCCCAGATGGACGGGCCGCGGCCGTCTTCGTTGACGGCGCCTTCGACCTGGTAGGAGGCGGTGGCGGAGCCCCAGAGAAATCCCTGAGGAAAGGATCGAGTTGCGGAAGCGGATTGTGCGGTCTGGGCTGAGGCCGGGGTGGTGAGGTTGGTGAGGGCAGCGGGCGCGAGGGCTGCGGACCCGAAGAGGCGAGCGAAGGTGCGTCTAGAAAATCGATTTTGCACTGGGGTTTTCCCTCATTTTGCTTTCAGGGAAGTGTAGCCGCTTCTTCGCTCGGACGCCAGTCGTCGGAGCCTCGGAGAAAGGTTTCGGGCAGATATTTTTTTGTTTCTGCGGGGGTTAGCTGGTGGGACCAGGGGACGCGGGTGGCGGGGCTGGCTCCGGGACCGGTGGAGTTCGATTCGGCGTAGTAGGCGGTTTTTTCGTTGGCGGGATTGTTCCAGTTGTTCCAGCCGGCGGGGTTGAGGTCGGCGGGGAGTTCGGTGTTGATATAGACGACGCGGGAATAGGGGCGCCAGGGGCGGCCGAGGCCGGTGGTGCCTTTGGCGGAGGCGATGGATTTCGCTCCGGCGAAGCTGGTGTTTGAGCTGACGGGTTGGGCGGTGTGGTCGATGCTGCTGGTGACCTTGCTGTTGAGGATGACGTAGCCGGTGGTTTGATCGGCAGCGGTGCGGGATTGCGCGGTGAGGTAGCCGGGGCCGTTGGCGTGGAGCTCGGTGCGGTCGAAGACGACGGTGGCGTTGCCGAAGATGAAGTCGACGCCGCCTTCGATGTAGGAGTCGACGTAGTACTGACGGCCGTAGTCGGCGAAGAGTGTGTCCTGGTGGCCAAGGAAGCGGCAGTGTTTGAAGATGCTGCGGTCGGCGCGGTCGGCTACGGCGACGGCCTGGCCGGTGTTGCCGGCGTTGTTCTCGAAGGTGAGGTTGTCGGCCTCGAAGCCGTTGCCGTTGATCTCTACGGTTTCGGTGAAGAAGGTGCCGCCGGCTTGCTTGGCGTTGAGGGAGTTCGTGATGACGACGTCTTCAGGGGATTTGCCTTTGCCGATCAGTGTGATGTTGGTGTGGTTCTGGGTGATGATGACGCGCTCGTGATAGGTGCCGGGGGCGATCTCGATATAGACGCGTCCGCCTGGACCGGGCCAGGGATGGTGGTCGAGTGCGTTCTGGATCGTGGGGAAGGCGGTGCGGTCTTCGTTGCCGGGCGCGGCGGGCGGGGCGGAGGGGTCGACGCGGATGTGGACGTCTTGTGCGTGGGCGAGGATGGGAAGCAGGATTACGGCAAGCAGCAGGCGGGTGAGCATGAGAGCTAGGTTAGATGTAGAAAATACTGTGGGCAAGTTTTGCACGCATGCGGTTGCGCAGGTCAGCGGAGGAGGGTGTTGAGTGATAAAATGGTTCCTGTGCCGGGTCCTACGCGACGTAATCCCGCCAACCCCGCCAGGTCCGGAAGGAAGCAACGGTAACGGGTAATTATGGGCGCAGTAGGTCGCCCGGTGCACTGATTTTTCCTCCGTCTGGTGCGACGGTAGTTCGCGCAAGGTCGCAGTAGGTCGCCCGGTGCGTTGATTTTCCCTCCTTTTCTTCCCCTCCCAACAAGTTGTCCGTTGTCAGTTCTCCGTTCTCAGTCTGCGATTCCGTCTTCAGTTGCTGATTTTCACTGACAACTGAGAACGGTCAACTGATAACTGGCCGATGACACTGCCACGTGACATGCGTGCGCTTCTCGGAGAGAATGATCTGCGACGGGTGAACATTGGTTCATTTGTAATTGCTCTTTGTTTTTAGAGTTGTGAAACCAGGTGAGGTGAGAGTTGAGCTTGAGCTTGAAGCCGCGGACGTATGTGCGCGCGAAGATCAGTGCGGTAGGGACGTATGTGCCGCCGCGGTTGTTGACCAACGCCGATCTCGAGAAGATGGTCGCGACCAACGATCAGTGGATTACGGAGCGGACGGGGATTCGTGAGCGGCATATTGTGGACGCGGGTGTGGCAACGAGCGATCTCGCGGTAGAGGCAGCGAAGAAGTGCCTTGCCGTTCGTGGCATCCAAGGGAGCGAAGTTGAGGTGATCATCGTGGCTACGGTGACGCCGGATATGTTTTTTCCGGCTACGGCCTGCCTGGTGCAGGACAGGCTGGGGGCGAAGGGGGCCTGGGGATTCGATCTTTCGGCAGCCTGCTCGGGGTTTCCTTATGCGCTGCAGGTGGGGACGAAGCTGGTGGAGAGCGGGATGCATAAGAAGGTGCTGGTGATTGGAGCCGATGTGATGAGCTCGATCATCGACTATACGGACCGGGCTACCTGCGTGATCTTTGGCGATGGTGCGGGTGCCGTATTGCTGGAGCCTTGTGAAGGCGATGAGGTCGGGTTGATCGATTATTTCCACGAGATCGACGGGTCGGGTGCGGCGGCGTTGAACATGCCTGGGGGCGGAAGCCTGCATCCTCCGACTGCGGAGACGGTGGAGAAAAAGATGCACTACGTCCATCAGGATGGGCAGGCAGTGTACAAGTTTGCGGTGCGCAAGATGGCCGAGGCCGCGGAGACGATATTGGCGCGGAACGGCGTGGAAGGTAAGGAATTGGGCTGCTTTATTCCGCATCAGGCGAATAAGCGGATCATTCTTTCGACGGCGGAGCGGCTGGGGATGCCGGAGGAGTCGGTGATCATCAACATCGACCGGTTTGGGAATACCACGGCGGCTACGATCCCGATGGCGATGCAGACGGCGCTCGAGGAGAAGCGGCTGAAGAAGGGGGATCTGGTGCTGCTGGCTAGTGTTGGGGCCGGGTTTACGGTGGGGGCGACTTTGTTGCGGTGGGAGTTTTAGGGGCAAGGAGTGGCGAGTAGGGAGTAGCGAACGGGGGGCTTTCCTGGGCCTTTGAGGCTGAATTTTCCCAGGTTCTTTTGACAAGTATATCTAAAAGATATATATCTTCTAACTATGAAGATAGAAGGCGGGGCTACGCCGAATGCTTTGCTGGGTTTGTTGAGTCTGGGGCCTATGTCCGGGTATGACATTCGGCAGCTCATTTCGCAGTCGATCGGGCACTTCTGGAGCGAGAGCTATGGACAGATTTACCCGGGATTGAAGCGGTTGTCCGCTGCGGGTTTCGTGGTGAAGAAGACGGAGCGTGGGAAGGGAAGTCCGGACCGGCATGTGTATTCGCTGACGGCTGAGGGGCGCGAGCAGTTGCGGAGGTGGTTGAAGGTTCCGGTGGCGAAGGAGGTGCCGAGGAACGAGTTGCTGTTGAAGCTGTTTTTCGGAGCTCAGGTTTCTGCGAATGTCAGTCGCGAGCATGTGCAGGATTATCTCGAGCGACAGCGGGAGGAGCTGCAGGTTTATGGAGCGATCGCGAAGAAGTTGCGGAAGGAGGAGGCGAAGGATCCTCAGCTGCCGTTCTGGTTGATGACGTTGAGTATGGGCCGGCATCGCAGTGCGGCGATGGTGAAGTGGTGCAAGGAGACTTTGGCGGAGCTGGAGGTGTTGGAGCGCAGGCAAAAAGGAGGCAAGTGATGCATGCAGCGGATCCGATGTGGATGAGGGTTTTTCTTGGGGTTCATATTACAGCCGGCGCTTCGTCGTTTCTGTTCGCACCGGTGGCGCTGGCTACGGCGAAGGGCGGGAAGCAGCATAGACGCTGGGGAATGGTGTATCTGTGGTCGATGGGGGTAGTGGCGGCTACGGCGCTGCCGATGGCGCTGTATCGGCCTGTGCTGTTTCTTGCGCTGGTGGCGGTGTTCAGTTTTTATC
>DATMPD010000189.1:0-6624 GCA_035567955.1 Edaphobacter sp. | reverse complement strand
GGGGCGAGCTGGCCGGAGAGGGAGGCGCGGAGGAGCTGGTCGATGCAGACTAAAAATGCGGCGAGGGTTTTTCCGGAGCCGGTGGGGGCGGAGATTAGGGTAGCTTCGCCGGCGAGGATGCTGGGCCAGCCGTGCGTTTGGGGCTCGGTGGGGCTGCCGAATTTTTGCAGGAACCACTCGGCAGTGACGGGGTGCGCCCAGGCGAGGGCTTCGGGGATTTCGAGCGGCATTTGCTGATTGTAGCGCGATTTTTGTTCGTTGTTTGTTCGCTGTCCTGCCGGACGGGCCCGCTGCGCGGGGCGGCCACTTCGTGGCGGGTATACCTTGTTTCGGGGAAGCGAGGGTGGTGGCCCTTCCGTTGGTCGGGAGGAACATTCTCTACATGTTGCCTTGACCTACGTCGGAGGTGGCCGCAGCGGCATTGGATTCGTCGAGGTATTGCTCGATAACTTTTTCGAGGGTGCCCTGGGCGGTGAGGATGAAGTCGATGGCGTCGCGGCCGGCTCCGAAGCCGCCGGGATTTGGGGTGACGTAGTGAGCGGCGGCTTTGACCTCTTTGCGGGCGTTGGCGGTGGCGATCGAGAGGCCGCATTGGCGCATGACCGGTAAGTCGATTACGTCGTCGCCTACGTAACAGAGTTGATCGATGGTGGCACCCGTTTTGGCGAGGATGTCCTTGATGGCGTTCATCTTGTGGGCCTGGCCCTGGTAGATGAACTCGAGCTTGAGGTCGTTGGCGCGGATGGCTACGGTCTGTGAGTTGCGTTTGGTGATGATGCCGATGCGAAGGCCGCCGAGACGGCCGAGAGAGATGCCGAGGCCGTCGTGGGCGGCGAAGCCTTTGGCCTCGACGCCGTGGCCCTCGGCGTTGGGGATGACGAAGATCTGGCCGTCGGTGAGGACGCCGTCTACGTCGAAGATGAGAACTTTAATGTTTTTTGCGCGGGATTCAGCGGTCATTCGATGATGATACCTTGGCGGGCCGGTGAGTTGGTCCCGCCAGGGTATCGTGGCCCGATGCGGCTTTGTTAGTGCTTCATCGCGTAGGGAAACTCGAAGACGAGGCCGGCTATGGGCAGGACGACGTTGACGAGGTGCGATTTTTTGTCGCGCTCGAAGTAGACCCGGCCCTGGGTCACTTCGTTGGGGGGGATCGAGGTTGCGGTGAGATGTTGTTCGGCGGCAGCCTTTTCGGCGGCTTCCTGTTGGGCGGCTTTCTGTTCGGCGGCGGCGTAGAGGGCTTCGACGTCGGTGGTTGGGGGAGCTGGGTTGGTTGCGGTTGCAGTGAAAGCCGCTAGGTGGGCGGGGCGGGTGGCTGCGGGGGCGGCGGCGGCTGGGGCTGGAGGCAGAGGTGGTGGAGGAAGGACTAGGTTGGCGGGGGGTATGTAGAGGAGGACCTTCGGCTTGGGGGTGAGGACTTCGACACGGAAGTCTTCGGGGCTCATGTTGAGGGGGGTGTCGGTATGGTTGGCGATGCTGACATCGGCGCGGGTATAGCCGCCCTCGTGCGAGATGGCGACCATGACAGTAAAGCGGGGGGTGGTGATGACCTTGTAACTGCGGCCGTAGAGAGTCTTATTGATACAGCCGGCGTTGGGTTCGCAACGAACGACGTTGTCGGGAAGGATGGTTTTGCTGGCAGTTGTGGGGATGTTGGCAGCGAGAGAGAAGGTGGCGGAACCGATAGTGACGGCGAGGGACAGTTTCTGAAGGAGCGTCATCGAAGTACCTCCTGCGGGGAGAGCAGCAGTGAGAGGTAACGTAACAGTTACCACTGAGGTACAGAATTACTCGATAGTTGTAGGGATCAAAAGTTGTAGGGATCAAAGCACGAAGGGTTGCAGCGCGCACACGGCGGCGCTTGCAACCCTTCGTGGGTGATGTGTGGAGTGGGACGGAGTATCACCGCAGGATCGCTGCGGTGTGCCGCGGGGGAGTTAGGCGGGCTGGATGTTTGCAGCCTGCTTGCCCTTGGGGCCAGTAGTGATGTCGAACGTTACGCGCTGGCCTTCCTGGAGAGACTTAAAGCCGCTGGAGTTAATTGCAGAGTAGTGCGCGAAGAGATCCTCTCCACCGTCTTCCGGGGTGATGAAGCCAAAGCCTTTTGCGTCGTTGAACCATTTCACTGTTCCGTTTGCCATGATGCTTCCTACTTTCGTATAGGCGATATTTCGCCGTTCCCTCTAGGGTAGCAGGATGTGAGCTAATTTCAATCAATAAGATTATAGGTTTTCGTTATAAGGGGCTTCGGCCGGGATTTCGATCTGCAATTCGGCCGGTGCGGGGTCTGGTTGCCGGGGTTCGGGCCGTTGTGTTTCCCTGCAATTTCAGGGTCGCTAACGGGTTTTTAGGGGTTTTTGGCGAACGAAGGTGGCATAGACGAGAGCGTGTTCGAGATGAGAGTTTCTGTGGTCAGGAGAGGTTTTCAATCGACATGGCGCGTGAGGCACATCTGGAGGCAGCAAAACACCACCTTGAGGCAGCGGGTAAGCATCTGGCCGCGGTGGCCAAATATAACGAGGGCGACGTCTATGGGGCCGAGAAGGATTCTGAACAGGCGTGGGTAGCTTCGCAGCTTGCGGATGGCAAATCGGTCGAAGCGCACCAGAAGTCGACGATGGCTGTGAAGATGAAGCCGATGTGAATTGTTTTTACCCGTCTGAAGCTCAGGGGTAGAGCGGCGACCGGGAAGAACAAAGGGTGCCCGACTTTTCGTCATCGGACACCCTTGGTCACGATTGGAACCGAAGAGTCTAGGCTCGCAGTTTGCGGCGCGCGGTTCCAATGAGGCCGAGCATGCCGGAACCCAAAAGCAGAAGCGAAGATGGTTCCGGAGTCACTGTGGCAGTTCCCGTCACTGTAAAGTTGATGGAATTTGGTGCTCCGTTGACATAGATTGAGTTGTCCAACGAAAAGTAATACGAGTTTCCAGGGAAAAGGTTGTTGCCCAGGATGGATCCGAGAGGAGCGTTCTCGTAGAAGAAATACTCGGTTCCAGAGAACAGGGTGAGTGAAGGGGCGAAGGCGTAAAAGCCTCCTGAGGCGCTAGCGGAGCCCAGAAATCCGGGTGTCGAACTGCTAAGGGCACTGGGAGTGCCGCTGTACGCACTGGAAAGAAGAAATCCGGTTCCAGCCGCATCTGGCGCGCCGGTCGAATCGTACAGGTTAAACACGATGTTATCGAACGGCCCTCCGGCCACAGGTGTGAAGGACTGACCCCAGTCGTACCCGAGACTACTGGACTGAGTTCCCGCGGTGTTTGACGCGATCGTTACTGCCTTCAGTTGTGGTGTAGCAACCAGAGAGACCAAGAACAAAGCCGAAATGGAACATGCTGTCGCAATTTGTTTAAGCATAGAAGTAGAATTCTCCGCGGACGGGATGGGAAAGAACGAAGAGTAACTGAGATCGATAACAAGCAGTTGTGTGGCCAAAGCTGCTTGACGAGAATGCCCTTTGGAAACGCTGAACGTCGGCGCCGGATGGAACCACCTGCGCAAAGTCTTGCTTAGTTAGCGGAACTTTGTTTCATTTTGTTTCGCCTGGAGGCTAGGGCTTCACTGGCCAGCCGGCAAAGACGCTTTGGTGCGGGCCACCCGATGGGGCACCCGCGATTCGTTCCGTCCTGATGTATAACGGTTCGCATCCTTGATCCCTCTATCCCTGCAAAAGGAACGATGATGATCTTGAAACGTTCTCTCTTCTTTACGGTGCTGTTTGCAGGTTTTGTTGTTGTGCCGGTGGTCGCACAGACGAGCGGAGATGCGGCTGGGCGGTGGAGTGCACCGCAGGCAAACGATTGGTATGCGAAGCAGCCGTGGCTGGTGGGTGCGAACTTTATTCCTTCTGACGCGATCAATGAGCTGGAGATGTTCCAGGCGGAGACGTTCAATCCGGCGCTGATCGATAAAGAGCTTGGGATGGCGGAGAGCATCGGGATGAATACGATGCGGGTGTCTCTGCAGGACCAGCTTTGGCAGCAGGATGCGAAGGGTTTTACGAAGCGGCTGGATATTTTTTTAGGGATTGCGGCGAAGCATCATATACGGCCGCTGTTGGTGCTGTTCGATTCGTGCTGGGAGACGAATCCGCATCTGGGGCCGCAGCATCCCCCGATTCCGGGGGTGCATAACTCGGGGTGGGTGCAGAGCCCGGGGAAGGCTCGGCTGATGGACAGGAGCGTTGAGCCGCAGCTTGAGGCGTATGTGAAGGGCGTGGTGGGGGCGTTTGCGAAGGACGATCGCGTGCTGGGGTGGGATGTGTGGAATGAGCCGGATAATCGCGGCGGCGATACGGTCACCGACGAGGCGGCAAAGGTTGCCAGGGTGGAGGAGTTGTTGCCGCAGGTGTTTGCGTGGGCGCGATCGGAGCATCCGACGCAGCCGCTGACGAGTGGAGTGTGGGCGGGCAACTGGAGCGAGGTTGCGAGAGAGAGTGCGACGACGAAGATTCAGCTGGCGGAGTCGGATGTGATTTCGTTCCACAACTACGGTTGGCCGGAGGAGTTTGAGGCACGGATCGTGTCGCTGAAGCCGCTGGGGAGGCCGATCCTGTGCACCGAATATATGGCGAGGGGGAGTGGAAGCACGTTCGACGGGAGCTTGCCGATTGCGAAGAGATATAACGTGGCGGCGATGAATTGGGGGCTGGTGGCGGGCAAGACGCAGACGTATTATCCGTGGGACTCGTGGCAGCGGCCGTATGTGCTGATCCAGCCGACGATATGGTTTCACGAGGTGTTCAGACAGAATGACACACCGTACCGGCAGCATGAGGTGGATCTGATTCGGGAGCTTACGGGGAGGGGGAGGGCGGCCGCCATGGCGGCCGCTCCTTAGAGTTTTTGCGTGGGATGATCTAGGTTCCGGAGATGCCTTTGTTCTGGAGGATGCGAACGACGACGCGGCGGTTCTCGGCCTGGCCTTCGGCGGTTTTGTCGGAGTCTACCTGGGACGAGGTGCCCATGGCTCCGGGTGCGAGCATGTTAGTCAGGGGGATTCCGCCTTGCTGCTCGAGGATGGCGGTGACGGCGTTGGCCCGTTCGCTGCTGAGTCTCTGGTTCAATGCTGCGCTGCCTACTGCGGAGGCGTAGCCCTGGACCTGGAGGATGTAGGCGGTAACGCCCTTGGCCTGCTGACACAACTGGATCAGCTGGGTTTGATACTGGGGGTCGACGGTGGTCTTGCCGTTGCCGAAGTAGACAGTTGCTTCCCCAAGGATGTTGTATTGGCCGAGTTCGCCGAAGCGTTTGTTGTCCTCCGCGATGGCGGCTTTGTTGGCGGCGATCTTCTGCTGCTCGGCGGTGAGCTGGGCCTGCTGGGCCTTCAGCGCGGCCTGTTGTGCCGCGACCTGTGCCTCTGTCTGCTGGATCTGCGCGGTGTTGGCGGCTACCTTCTGCATGGTGGGCTGGAGGCCGGCTTGCGCGTCCATGGCAGCTTTGAGGTCGGAGCCTTTGAATTTGACGCTGTCGGCTGCGAACTGGTTCTGAGCGTTCATGCTGCCGCTGACCTGGACGGGTAGGCCGGGGATGAGGGCGGTCATGGGCATCTGCTTGGTGCGTCCGTGGAAGACGCCTTCGACCTCGCCGACGTCGGTGGTGTCGGTGAGCAGGACGGTGGTGTCGGGGGGAGAATTGACGGTCTTGAGAGACATGGTGGGGCCGCTGCGGCCGTCGATGACTCCCTGGATTTTGGTGTCTTGAGCTACGACGGGCCGGCTGGTCAGGGCGAAGGCGGCGGTCAGTAGAACGATGGGGGTTGCGATTTTGACTGGGGTGCGGCTTTTCATGATGTTTCCCTCGCTGAAGCTAATGGGGACCCGTATATCAGTGTAGGAAGGGGGCGGCTGGGGCGATACTGGCAAATGTTCTAGGAATGAAGGAAACCTTTGACAGCGATTGCGCGGGTGCGGCGCGGACGGTTTAGACTTGGGCACATCCGTCCGCGAGCGCAAGTAGAGGCTCTGCATCCTAACGGCGAACGAGGAAGTCATGCTGCTAAGTCTCAAGTCGCGATTTGTCGGGAACGTCTACGTGATCGAGTGCGTGGGCCGGGTTGTTCTGGGCGAAGAGGTTAAGGCGCTGGAGGCTGCGCTGGTGGTGGCGGAGCGCGAGTTTACCGAGATTGTGCTGAATCTGAGTGAGGTCAATCGACTGGACAGCATTGCCATGGGGCTGCTGGTGCGTTACGCCGAGCGCCTGGGCAAACGGGGCGGCGGGCTGCGGCTGGCCGGGCCGCCGGCGTTCGTTACGAATCTGTTGAACATGACGAAGCTCTCCAACATGCTGCCGAGTTATCCGACGGAAGAGGAGGCGATCGTATCTTTTCTGCAACAAGCCTCGGCGGAACAGGCGCAGGAGAGACGTGGACCGCGGGTGCTGGTGTTTGATGAGTCGGCGGATCTGTGTGTGTTTGTGCGGACGGTGCTGATGGGGCAGGGATACGATGTCAGGTCGACGTGTTCGTTTCGGGATGCGAAGATTCTGCTGCGGGTGGATGGGGTGGACTATATCGTGGTGGGGCCGAGCACGCCGCGACTGTCGGCTGAGACGGTGGTGCACTCGTTGACGGCGTTGTCGCCTAAGGCGAATGTGCTGCAGCTTGCTGCGGACTTCAAGATCGTGGA
>DATMPD010000188.1:0-4105 GCA_035567955.1 Edaphobacter sp. | reverse complement strand
CCTCCGCCGCATTCTTCACCAGGTTCGTCAGGATCCGTTCCACTGCCTCCACCGGCACCCGCACCGGCTGAAACGCCCCCACCCCATACGAGATCTCCACCGACCGGCCCGCCACCCGGCTCAACAATCCCCGGCACCGGTCCACCACATTCGGAAGTACCGAAATCTCCGCCTTCACCTTCGCAGGCAGCCCCGACCGCGAATGGTTCACCAGGCGGTTGATCATCGCCCAGCTGCGATCGCTCAGCATCCGCAGCTCCGTCGCATACTCGCGGTGCTCTTCGTTCAGCACCCCCGGCATCGCCAGCAGATCCGAGTAGAGACTCAACGCCCCCAACAGATTCCCCGCGTCGTGCGCCAGCCCCGCGCCTTCAGCAACCCCCGCCACCGGAGCCGCTGCATCCCGCGCAACCGCCGTCACCGGCCGCCGCACCACTGGCATCGCAGCCCGGTTGAGGCTCATCTCGCGCGTCACATGCCGAAGCGCCGCAAACTTCCCTGAATAAATCCCCGAATTACTCTCCGACCCTGAGGCAGTCCTGCTCCGCGTCGCCTGCATTCCGTCTTCCCGCCAATCCCTGCTCAACGTTTCCTGACAGCAGATGCCTTTACATAATCACTTCGAGTGCCAAACTGGAACTCCTTCGCTAAGTAACCATTCATCAACAAAAGCGTAACTCATCCCCCATTACGCCCGATCCGGCAATTCCCAATATAGAACTACGTCCCCGCGCAAACCCAACAAAAACCTCACCCAAGCCCAAACCAGTAACCATTTCCCATTCCGGGACAGTCCCATTTCGGAACTCCATCGCCTCAAACTCACCAAGGTAACCGCGCAGAATCATGAGAACCTCCTTCAAAACATTCCTGTCTCGACCGGAGTCGCGCGCAGCCGTGGAGAACCGGAGCGAATGGGAACTCCATATTTTCGCCTTTGTTCTGGCCGTGACCTGTTCTCAAATCCGTGTCATCGGTGTGGATCCGGGTCAAGCCTTCCGCTTTTTGAACAGATTCTTAGAAGAATCTCACCTCTATAATTCCTGAATGTCCGTAACCACCCCCACCCCGCAGCTCTTCCGCCCCGACCACCGCGCCGCCAACGCCCTCCGCCCCATCCGCATCACCCCCCACTACGTCGCCATGGCCGAGGGTTCCGTCCTCATCGAATCCGGCAACACCCGCGTCCTCTGCAACGCCACCATCGAGCAGGGCGTCCCCGGCTGGCTCCGCAACTCCGGTCGCGGCTGGGTCACCGCCGAGTACGGCATGCTCCCGCGAGCCACCCTCACCCGCACCCCCCGCGAAGCCGAGCGCGGCAAGATCGGCGGCCGCACCCACGAGATCCAGCGCCTCATTGGGCGTTCCCTGCGAAGCGTGGTAGACATGAAAGCCCTCGGCGAGCGCACCATCATCCTCGACTGCGACGTCCTCCAGGCCGACGGAGGTACCCGCACCGCCGCCATCACCGGAGCCTCGGTCGCCCTCGCCCTCGCCCTCGGAAAACTAGTCGCAGCCGGAACCCTGAAAACCTCCCCTCTCAAACAAATGATCGCCGCCACCAGCGTAGGCATCGTCGACGGCCACGTCCTCCTCGACCTCTGCTACGAAGAAGACTCCCGCGCCGCCGTCGACATGAACGTTGTCATGCTCGCCAACGGCGGCCTCGTCGAAACTCAGGCCACCGCGGAACACGACTCCTACAGCCGCCACCAGCTCAACGAGATGCTCGACTACGCCGAAAAGGGCATTCACCAACTCCTCAAGGTCCAGCAGGACACCCTCTCCGCCGCCTCCGCCTGAGGTCTCTCCACCACGCAAACCCCGCCTGGCCTGACAGAGCCCCCGCACGCCGGCTTCAGCGTCAACGAACGAAGCCCACGCTGCGCCCCAGCCTCTTGCTGTCATACATCCGGCCGTTAGCTACCACGCTCACCACACGTCGAATATCGCTGATCTTCTCCAGCGGGTTCCCCTCAACCAAAATCATGTCGGCGCGCTTGCCCACCTCGATCGAACCCGACTCCCCATCCAGCTTCATCACCCTCGCAGACACAATCGTCGCCGACTGTATCGCAGCCATCGGGCTCATCCCCGCCTGCACATACAGCTCGAGTTCGCGATCCAGCCCATATCCCAGCAGGCCCGTGTCGCTCCCCGGAACAATCGTCACCCCAGCGCGATAAAGCGCCCCGACAACCCTGAGGTTCCACTCCATGCGTTCGTGAAACTTCGCCTCATCCCCAGCCGGCACGCCAAGCGCCCGGAACTTCGACGACAACGTGTACGGCGCAGCATTGATCCCAGGTTCAAACGAAGCCGCATCGACATTCTTCGGATGACCCGCCATCTCGCCCCAGCCCAGCGTCGGATCCACCACAATATTCTTATCCTTCAGCAGCGCAATCAACCTCTGCGCCCGTTCGGACCGCAGATCGACGGGTGCAGCACTGCCATCAGGCGTCATAGCGCGAGTCACAAATTGCAGATGGTTGATCTGGTCCATCCCGTCCGCAATTCCATCGAACGCATTGATCGCCGCGGGAACATGTCCCGTCACCGTCATGCCCCGGCCGTGCGCCTCTGCGCTGATCGCCTTCAGCACATCCGGCTGTATCTGCGTATACACCTTGATCTGCTCGAACTTCGCATCGGCATAAGCATCCACAGCCTCAACCGCCTCTGCTGGAGTCTTCACATCCACGTAGCCAAACGCCAGAGGACCGCCGCTGTCTATCAGACCCGCAAGCAGCAGTCTCGGCCCCAGCGCATGCTCTCTATCGATCTTCCTTCGCACCGTCGTCAGAAACTCGAACTCGCCTCCACAATCCCGTGCCGTCGTCACGCCAGCCGCCAGCAGCGCCGGCCCAAACTCCACCCCCGAGTAATGCGAATGCATCTCCCACAGACCCGGCAACAGCGACCGTCCCTCCGCATGGACCACCCGCACTCCCACCGGAACCTTCACCGTCCCCGCTCTTCCCGCCGCGACAATTCTCCCGTCCCGCACCACCACCACGGAGTTCCCCACCGCCGGCGAACCCGTACCATCAATCAGCCGCGCGCCCACGATCGCAAACGCCCCGGCAGCCTCCGCCGGCACCTTGCGATCAAGGTCATCCAGGTCCAGCATCTCCTGCTGCACTCCGCTGTGCTCCAGTGCCGCCTCGACCGGCTCATATCCTTCGCGGATCTCCTCCTGCGGCAACCCTCCTGCAAACGTCATCAACGCCGCCAGCCGTCCGTTGTCGTTCATCCAGACAATCTCGCGGCCAAACATCAGGTTCGCCACCGTGTAGCGCGTCAGCCGAACCATCCTGCCCTGCACCGAGAAAGAATCATGACCCACCAGTTTGATCTCGAGCGGCAGCGCCTTTTCGCTCGCCCGCATAATCAGCAATCGCGCAGGTTGGTGGTGCGCTCTCCAATACCGCATCATCATCATTTGCAGCGAAGCAGGCATCGTACTAAAGCCCACAAAAGCCACCGCCGGCCTGCGCATGGTACGGGACACTCCCCGTTCCTGAATCGTCACCGAACCACCACCTGTCACCTCGGTCAACGACACATCCTCCGCGCTCCCGCCCGAAGATCCCGAGGCTCCTGAAGACCCTAAAGACCTCTGCTCCAGCACAACCGGCGCAAACAACGGCCCCATCTCCAGTTTCGTACTGCTCGTCCGCTTCATCCCCCGGTCTGATGTCGTTGACGTCGTCGTCATCACCTGCCGCCCCGGCGCCGTTTCTGTCACGGTGTAGCTCTCCGTCCCAATCGTGTGCAACAGCAGATGAACGGAATATCTGCCCTCTTCTATCATCAGAGGCTTCCTCTGGGCGTTCAGCCGCGATCCACCAACAAATAAGAGAAACAACAGGGCCGCCCGGACAAAATTCGTTCGCATGAAGATTCAAATCCTCTTTCCACAAAACCTGAATCGGAGTTCCTTCCCATCGTAAAGGAAGCCTCTCAGCCGTCTCGAAGGTTGCCGTCGAACACGAAGCGAGCCGTTTGGCAATCCACCTTGCGGCGGACCTTCGCCCTAGCATGTAAAATCACCAGTGATAGGCCTCGAAACTCGTAACAAACCATCTCAGGAGACATGCAC
>DATMPD010000187.1:0-4093 GCA_035567955.1 Edaphobacter sp. | reverse complement strand
TACTCTTGACGCGGGGACGCCGGGGCTGTTGTTGACGATCGACGATGTGAGGAGCCTGCCGCATCAGGACCTGGTGACGGAGTTCAAGTGCATTGAAGGCTGGAGCCAGGTGGTGCACTGGGGCGGGTATCGGCTGGCGGATTTGATCGCAAAGTATCCGCCCGAGAGGAAGCCGGATGGGTCGTTGCCGAAGTATGTGTATATGGAGACGCCGGATGGGGACTACTATTGCGGGTTCAGTCTGCAGGCGTGCAAGCATCCGCAGAGTCTGCTGGCGACGGAGATGGCGGGCAGGCCGTTGACGCAGTGGCATGGTGCACCCGTACGCTTACATATGCCGATCAAATACGGTTACAAACAAATCAAGCGGATCGGGCTGATCGCTTATACGGATATGCAGCCCGATGATTATTGGACGAAGCTGGGGTACGACTGGTATGCCGGACTATGAGACAAGCGTTCGGCACGACCTATTTCTGCACAGGTACGCCGACACTTACTACCTGGCTGGGTTTTGATTTTTGCGCGGCGATCCATTGGGTGGTGCGGGCATCGAGCATGTCGAGCGGAAGCCCGCCGCCGCTGAGGATTTCGTCGTGGAAGGTGCGGATGTCGAATTTGGGGCCTAGCTCTCTCTTCGCCTTTTCGCGTAGCTCGATGATCTTGAGCTGGCCGAGTTTGTAGGAGCAGGCCTGTGCGGGCCAGGCGATGTAGCGGTCGGTTTCGGACTGGATGAGTGGCTCGTTGACGTCGTTCTTGCGCATGTAGTCGACGACCTGGTCGCGGGTCCAGCCTTGTGCGTGGATGCCGGTATCGACGACGAGGCGGACGGCGCGGAAGAGTTCGGAGTTGAGGCGGCCGTAGTCGCTGACGGGATCCTGGTAGAAGCCGACTTCTTTGCCTAGCTGCTCGGCGTAGAGGGCCCAGCCCTCGGAGTAGGCGCTGAAGCCGGTGTGCTGGCGGAACTTCGGCAGGCCCTTGAGCTGCTGCTGGACGGAGAGCTGCATGTGGTGGCCGGGAATGCCTTCGTGGTAGGCGACGGCTTCGTCTTCGAGCAGGGTGCGGTGGGCGAAATCGCTGGTGGCGACGCTGACGCGGCCGGGGCGTTTGCCGTCGGGCGTGCCGGTCTGGTAGTGGGTCGAGTCGGCGGACTGGAACACGGGGATGGCTTCTACGGTGACGGGGCTGCCGGGGATGAAGGTGAAGAGTTGGGGGAGTTTGGGCTGCATCTGGGCTATGTAGCGGCGGTAGTCGTCGAGGATCTGTTCGGCGGAGGTGGGGACCCACTTCGGATCTTTGTTAATGGCCTCGCGGAAGGCGGCGAGGTCTTTGAAGCCGGCCTTGTGGGCGAGGGTGGTCATCTCGGCGGTGATGCGGGCTACCTCGTTGAGGCCAAGGGTGTGGATCTGTTCGGGAGTGAGGTGCGTGGTGGTGCGGCCGACGATGTCGTTTTGATAACGCTTTGCTCCGTCGGGCAGTGACGTGACGGCGAGGGTGGTGCGGCCGTGTGGGGCATAATCGGTTGCGATGAAGGACGCGAAATCGCGGTAGGCGGGGATGACGTCCTTGTTGACGGCGTCGGTGATCTCGGCGGTGAGACGCTTCTGGTCTTCAGGGGAGATGCTGGCTGGGTACTTCTTTGTGGGGATCAGGAAGGGGTCGGCCTCGATGATGCCGTTGCACTGGCCGGGGACCTTTTCGAGCAGGAAGCGGACGGGCATTAGGTTGTCTTTCATGCCGGCGCGAAGGACCTCGGTCGTCTGGCTGAGGACGCGGGGAATCTGGTGGAGACGCGCGATGTAGTCCTCGTAGTGTTTGACGGAGTCGAAGGGCATGGCGAGCGGAAGGTCGGCGAGGCCGGTGTGGACGCCGTTCATCTGGTCGACGGGCATCTCGTATTCTTTGAGGTCGTAGTCGTCGAGGCGTTGCTGGAGGACGCGGGCGAGGAGGTCGTGGGAGAGGATGTCCTGCTCGGGGAAGCCGGTGGTGGAGATGGCTTTGAGGCGGGCAAGGTTGGCGACGTCGGCGGTGTGGCGGCGATCGATGGCGGCGAGGGAGCGGTCGGAGAGCTGGTCGTTGTAGCGGTAGTCTCCGTAGGCGGTGGCGCGCTCGGGGGCGTTCTTGAGGTCGGACTGGTAGAGTTCTTCGAAGAGAGCGTTCTGGGTGGTGAGACGAGCGTCGACACTGGCGGTTTGGGCGGGGAGGACGTGTGTGGCGGAGACGACGAGGCAAGAGGCAAGAAGCAGAGTAGAGAGCTGAGAGCGCATAAAGTGAGGTTAGCAGAGGATGCTTCTGGTTCGGTCTTCTCGTTGTCAGGCGGCGATGGTGCCCTGGTGAAAGAGGAGTTGCCAGCGGTTATCGCGGAAGATCCAGAGGGACGAACGATGGGAGACCACGAGCGCTGTTTTTGCCGAATAGGTCGCGAGGGCGGCATTCTCTGCCAGAGGCTCGACGTAGTAATTGCTGATGGTCGCGGGGCGGGGCTCGCTCTTGAGCAGGGCGTCGATGACCTGCTGGCGATTGAAGATGCGGCCGGAGATGCAGAACTCCTTGAACTCTTTGGAGAAGAGAGGGATCAGGGCAGTGCGATCGCGTTCGCGGTCAGGATGGAGGAGCCGTTCTTCGAGGGAGTAGAGGTGATCTTGAAGTTGCGGGTTGGTCATGCCATTGCGCTCCAACTCTTTATACGAACGGCGATGCTGCTGAGTTTAGATGCGATTTCGCCGCGGGAGGAATTTTACCGGATTGCAAGGGTTGCTGGCCTTTCGGCGAGGGCCACACGGGGAATTTGCTGAAAATCAAGCACAAAAGACAGATTGTGCCACGCCCGGAGCAGCGCGGCGACTGCGTCCTGCTGGTCGTGGCCGATCTCGAGGGCGAGGAGGCCGTTTGGTTTGAGGGCGGCATGGGCCTGTGGGATGAGGCGACGGTAGACGTCGAGGCCGGTTTTGCCGGCGAAGAGTGCAGTGGCGGGTTCGTGGTCGCGGACCTGGGGGTGGAGGGCGGCGCGGTCGGCCTCGGAGACGTAGGGCGGGTTGCTTACGATGGCGTCAAAGGTTTCGGCTTCGCGATTGAGCGCGGATAGCAGGTCGGATTGGAGGAACCTGATTCGGTCGGCCACTTTGTGCTCGCGGGCGTTGGCTGTGGCGATTGCCAGGGCTTCGGCGGAGATTTCGAGGGCCGTGATCGCGGCCTGCGGTAGATGAGCGGCGAGGGCGATTGCGATGGCGCCGGAACCGGTACCGATGTCGGCGATTCTCAGCGGCATGTTTGTGGGCAAGCGTTTCAGCACAGCTTCGACGAGATGCTCGGTTTCTGGGCGTGGAATGAGGACGGCTGGGGTGACGTTCAGTGTGAGGCCGTAGAACTCCTGCTGGCCGGTGATGTACTGGATAGGCTCGTGGTGCAGGCGGCGCGCGATGCAGTCTTCGTAGGCGGCGCGTTGATTGGCGCTGAGTTCGTCATCAGGGTGGGCGATGAGTGTGACGCGAGGGATCTGCAGAATGTTGAGGAGAAGCAGTTCGGCGTCACGTATAGCGGTTGCGCGGAGGTGCTCGTCGCTGGCGAACTGTGCGGCGGCAACGGTGAGAGCCTCGCGGAGGGTCATGGGTTTTAGCGAGTCTCGAGAATGAGGATGTTCCCGTCGGGGTCGGTAATGGTGAGGGTGGCGCCGTTCTTGACCGCGGCGACTCCTTCTTTGTGGAGAACCCTGCCGGCTTTGCCGAGGTTTTCCGATTGGAACGTGAGGCGAGCCTGGGTGCCGAAAGTATCGGTCACGATCTCAACCTCCTGGCCGGATTCGCCGGGCATATGCAGGTCCATCGGGTCCTTGGCAATGGGTTTGAAGTGGAGCTGATTGATATAGAAGTCCCGGGCGGCAGCGGTGTCTTTCATAGCGAGAGCGACGGCGATCAGCTTGACTGCGACACGGTCGGGGCCCAAGTGTTTGCCCTGATCGTTGGAGTGGAGGGAGCCGGGCATGTACTGGGTATACTCGATGTTTTGCGGGCCGGATGGCTGGAGTGGGCCGGCCATGGTGAAGAGCAGATTGCCGGCGCCGGCCTTGCGGACGGCTGTTGGGGTGAGGCCGTGG
>DATMPD010000186.1:0-20698 GCA_035567955.1 Edaphobacter sp. | reverse complement strand
TACGACTGCTTCTTCTTCATCGCCGACCTCCACGCCCTCACCACCGACTACGCCGACCCCTCCACCCTCCGCCAGAACATCCGCGACGTCGCCCTCGACTTCCTCTCCGCCGGCCTCGACCCCGAGCGCTCCACCATCTTCATCCAGTCCCACGTCCCCCAGCACGCGGAGCTGCACACCCTCTTCAGCATGTTCACCCCGCTCCCCTGGCTCGAGCGCGTCCCCACCTACAAGGACCAGCAGGAGCAGCTCCGCGAAAAGGACCTCAACACCTACGGCTTCCTCGGCTACCCCCTCCTCCAGTCCGCCGACATCCTCCTCTACCAGCCCGACTTCGTCCCCGTCGGCCAGGACCAGATTGCCCACGTCGAGCTCACCCGCGAAGTCGCCCGCCGCTTCAACGCCCTCTACTGCTCCCAGCCCACCCCGGCCATCGAAAAGGCCCGCGCTGACCACTCCGACAAGGAGCTCATTGAGGCCGAAATCACCGCCAACACCGTGACCAACGGCATCCTCCCCGAACCCAAAGTCCTCCTCACGCCAAGCCCCAAACTCCCAGGCCTCGACGGCCGCAAGATGTCCAAGAGCTACAACAACACCATCATGCTCACCGAGCCCGAAGCCGACGTCCGCGCCAAGCTCAAGACCATGGTCACCGATCCCGCCCGCGTCCGCCGGACGGATCCCGGAAATCCAGACGTCTGCCCCGTCTTCGACCTCCACAAGGTCTTCTCCACCTCCGAGGTGCAATCCGAAGCCGCGCAGGGTTGCCGCACCGCAGGCATAGGCTGCATCCAGTGCAAGGGCTGGGTAGCCGACGCTATCGTGGACGTGATCAAGCCCATTCAGCAGCGCCGCAGCATCCTCGAAGCCGACCCCGGCAATGTCGACGCCATCCTATGGGATGGGTCCGCACGAGCCCGCCGCCGCGCCATCCAGACCCTCCAGCACGTCCGCCAGGCCATGGGCCTCGAGTAACGAAGATGCCCGACGAAATCATCCATCCCGAGTCCGGCGCCGAAGAAGCCAACCCCACAAAAGAACCGGGTGCCCCAGGTTCGGCGGTTTCATCGCCTAACTTGGGTTCATCCGCAGGCGAAGATCTATCCAGTTCCTTAGAAGCTGTGCACACTGATGTCCCCTTCAATCTGGAACCGAAGCCCGTGCCACCACCCCCCGAGCCAAAACGCTCCACAAAAGAAAAAGAAGAAGCCTCTCAATCCCCTTTCTCCGTCACCGTAGGCCAGGTCTACGACGGACCCCTCGACCTCCTCCTCGACCTGATCCGCAAGCAGAACATCGACATCTACGACATCCCCATCGCCCGCATCACCAGCCAGTTCCTCGACTACACCCAGCACCTCAAACAGGTTGACGTAGACGCCGCAGGCGAGTTCATCTACATGGCCTCGCTCCTGATCCACATCAAGTCGAAGACGCTCCTCCCCCGCGACCCCACCGACGTCCTCGGCGGCGAATCCGAAGACCCACGCCGCGAACTGGTCGAGCGCCTCCTCGAGCACGAGCGCTTCAAGGCCGCCGCCCAGATGCTCCTCCAAAAGCAGCAGATTGAAGAGGCCACCTGGACCAACCCCGGCATGAAGAACTTCCGCCGCGACACCCAGGCAGCAGGAGCCGACGAACTGAGTCTTGAACAGGAGATCGCCGCCGACACCGTCGATCTCGTCCGCGTCTTCCAGGACATCCTCAACCGCATGCGCGAACGCCCCATCCTGGATGTCGATGAAGATTCAGTCACCGTCGCGCAGATGATCGACTACGTCAAACGCCGTCTCGTAATGGAGGACAAGCCCATCAGCCTGCGCCGCCTGCTCCACAACACCCACACCGAGCGCGCCCTCATCTGTATGTTTTTGGCGATGCTCGAGTTAGTCCGTCTCCAAGCCGTGCTGCTGCATCAGCCAAACCTGCAGGGGGACATCCTCATCAAGAAGACCGAAGCCTTCGACCAGGTCTTCGCCGACCAGGCCCAGGCCCGCGATGACTGGCGCTAGGCCAGGATCGCCAGCTTCAACCAATGTAGGAGGATGGTTGTCCGTTCGCCTTGCGACGAACTGCAGCGACAAAAAGCAGGAGCCCGGTGCCGACAAGCAACAAACTGCCCGGCTCCGGCGCCGGGTCGGCAGGGACGAACTTCTCCTCAAAAGAGAGGGCCTCGAAGGAAGGTGCAGAGTTTAGGATCGCGACAAACATCTCTTCGTCCCGCCCGTCGGTCCAGGCAAAATCGCCAAGAGAATTCAGAAAAAGCTGGTCCGCCGAACCGCCATGGAGAAACTGCAGATCTAAACCAGAACCGACGTACACACCATTCGGATCCCCGTTCGGATTGTAAAGACTCCCCAACCCGATCCATCCGTTATTGCAGACTGTCTTCGATGCGTTGAAGCCCGCAGGAGCAGATCCGCACGAAGTGCCATCGTCGTAGACCAGATCGGGAGCAGTCGAACTGTCACTCGCCGCAATGCCATTGGTATAAGTCACGTAGCATGTCGAGGCCGACATCCCGCATCCGTTGCCGCCCCACACCACGACGTCGCCCGCAGTGTCGATTCCGTAGATCCCCCGGCCGTTGTCGTTGCCAAGGTCGAAGATCGTGTAGCTGTCAGCCAACGCTGGCCGAGCAGAACCGAGCAGAACTGCCATGACCACCAACACCGCACCGCCGAGCCACCGTCCAGAGATTCTCATGAAAGCACCCTTCCAAAGGCTGAATCATAACTTTGCCCCGAATCCCCGGCAACGTAACTATAGTTGTAGGCGCTCGCAGAATCGATTGGTCGAATTAGACGCCTGGGCCGTCCCGCGGGCCACTCTTCCCGCCACTATTTCCCTTGAAAAGAGCGCATCTTTCACGGTTCTGTAACACAACGTTCTCAATCCGCGTCTATCGTGACTTCCACGCATTCATCTTGATCTTCAGGCGATCCGACCGATGGCGACTCCCGTAATTAATCCCTCTGGCTCTCTACTCGACGAAAAACTCAAGAAGTCGTCGCCAGGCAAAATCGGCGGAATCATCTTCGCCGTCATGTTGGTTGGTGGACTGATCTACATCGGAACCAAGCTGGCCGATGATCTCTCCATTGTCCATTCCGCATCTGTCCTACCATTCATTCTGCTCGGCGTTGCCTTGCTGATCGCGCTTGGCTTTGAGTTCGTCAACGGCTTCCACGACACAGCCAACGCTGTCGCGACCTGCATCTACACCCACTCCCTCGAGCCGCACGTCGCCGTCGTCTACTCCGGCATCATGAACTTCATCGGCGTGCTGCGCAGCTCCGGCACTGTGGCGTTCACGATCATCACGCTGCTGCCCGTGGAACTGATCCTGAAGGTTAGCAAGGGCGCTGGATTCTCGATGGTCTTCGCCCTGCTGGTCGCGGCGATCCTGTGGAACCTCGCAACCTGGTGGCGCGGTCTGCCGGCCTCCAGCTCGCACACCATGATCGGATCCATCATCGGCGTCGGCATTGCCAACCAGCTGATGCAGGGCAACTCCGGCACCTCCGGCGTCGAATGGGACCAGGTCATCAAGGTCTTCAAAGCTCTCCTCATCTCTCCGATCGTTGGTTTCGTCGGTGCTGCTTTGGTCTTCTTCCTGTTCAAATTGGTGGCCCGCGACCCGCGCCTCTATGAAGCTCCCAATGGCACAGCCCCCCCGCCGTTCTACATCCGCCTTCTGCTCATTCTCACCTGCGGAGGCGTCAGCTATGCGCACGGCTCGAACGACGGGCAAAAGGGCATGGGCCTCATCATGCTCATCCTGGTAGGCACAGTTCCTACCGCCTACGCGCTCAATCACACTGTCGGCGCCAGGGATGTGCAAACCTTCGCCGCAGTATCCACACAGGTCGCGGGCGTGCTGAACCAATATGTAGATCCGGGCGCGGTAGCGGCGGACGCTGATCCGGTGCTTGAACACTTTGTCAGCACAAAGACGTACGAACCTGGCGTCATCCTGGCCCTCCAGCAGATGGTCACCGATATTCGCAACGAGGCCGACACCTATGGCTCGCTTGCCAAAGTGCCACCGGAGATGCAGACCAATGTTCGTAACCAGATGTACCTGACCAGCGAATCATTCCGGATCCTGGCAAAATCCGGGCCGAAGATGAGCGACAACGACAAGAAGATCATTGCCAACTACAAGGGTTGGCTCGACAAATCGACCCGGTTCATTCCCACCTGGGTCAAGGTCGCGGTCGCTCTGGCCCTCGGTCTTGGCACCATGGTCGGCTGGAAGCGGATCGTTGTCACCGTTGGTGAAAAGATCGGCAAAAGCCACCTCACCTATGCTCAGGGCGCGTCGGCAGAACTCGTCGCCATGTGCACCATCCTTGCCGCCGATACCTACGGCCTCCCCGTCAGCACCACGCATGTGCTCTCATCAGGCGTAGCCGGGACGATGGCTGCAAATAGAAGCGGCCTCCAACTTTCAACTATCCGCGACATTGCCATGGCCTGGGTCTTCACGTTGCCAGCCGCGGCGCTGCTCTCCGGATGCCTCTTCTGGCTGTTCAACACGATGGTGAAGTAGCCTCAACGCGCAGGAAAAGACAGCCCGCCATTTCAGCAGACGGGCTGTCTTTGATCGACACATCCCTACCTCTTCTTCGCTCTGTCGAAGCTAGCTCGCATCGCGAAAAATGCAGGCGTGGGCACATAGTCGGGATCGAATGGCAGCGGCCGCTGCAGCCTCTCAGGGTGCTGCTTACGAAATTTGGTCCCATGATTCAGCCACGTGTTCTTGTCGCTCGCTCCCCATGTCAGCACCGCTTTCACCTCCGGCCCATCGAGCGCCGCAGTCAGATAATTTCGATAAACGTCGCCAACAATCTTGTCCCGTTCAGCCATGTCCTCGGCAGCCACCGCGTCGTCATTCACGTCTAACTCAGTGATAAACACCTGCAGCCCAAGCGCCTTTGCGCCGTCGATCAGCTCGCGAACGCCTCTGCTGAAGCCCTCTTTGCTGATGGCATGAAGATGTGACTGAATCCCCAAAGCGTCCAGCGGCACTTTGTCCGCCTTCATCCGCCGCAGCAGAGCAAGCACCGCCGCCCGCTTCTTTCCCTCTTCGTCGTTGTCGTACTCGATGCTGTAGTCGTTATAGGTCAGCAGCGCCGTCGGATCTGCCTCTCGCGCTGTTCGGAACGCAAGGTCGATGTACCCTTGCCCCAGCAATTGGAACCAGGGCGAAGAGCTGCGTAATCCATCGGGACGTCCGTCCGGTATCCAGATCGCTTCGTTCACCACATCCCACGAGTGCATCTTGCCCTTGTACCTGCCACCTACCGTGTGAATGTGGTCGACAAGAAACTTCTGCGCATTATCTTTGTTGACGGTTCCGGCAAACCAGCCGGGGAGCGCCTCGTGCCACACGAAGTTGTGTCCCCGTACCTTTATCTTGTGCCCTTCGCCGAAAGCGACGAGGCTGTCTGCGTCGGCAAAATTGTAAGTCTCGGCTGTGGGGCGCAGGATGTTCCACTTCATGCAGTTCTCCGGCACAAGGATGTTGTATTGCTCCGCCAGCAGCTTACGGAAGTCCTCATCCTCACGGAACAGATTCGCATTCACGGCACATCCAGTCAGCAACCCCCGGGCTGCTGCGTGCGCCTTCAACGATCCCGTTCCGGTAACCGCCTGACCACCATTTGCAGGTGCTTGGGCCGAGCCTTTGCCACCCGACAATCCGGGCATTGCAGTGACGGCAGTTACACCCACAGCCTGCCTCATCCACTCCCTGCGCGTCATCATTTCCCTATCTCCTCCGCGTATCGATAGCAATCATATCCAGCATTGGTATGCTTAGAAGTACACCAAAGAGACCATGAGCCTTAAAGCAAAGATCGAAGCAGTTATTTACGCATCAGAAGAACCCGTCACCCTCGCCCAGCTCGCCGGCCTTCTGGGCCACGAGGCCCAGGCAGAGCTCAACCACCTCGACTCTGCCCAGCATGCTCTGGCGCTTGAGGAAGCCGTCGCCGACGGGGACGAGCTCAACAGCGAAGTCCTCGCCAATGCGCCCGAAATCGAGTCTCAGGCCGAAGCTGAGCACGCCGAGGCTCTCAAACGCCATCTGCACGATGCTGCGGCTGAAGAAGCCCACCACGCCCGGGAGGTCCGCCTGCGAACCGCTGCGGCAACGGCCGCCATGAGCTCTGCAGATTCGGTTGAGCCTTACATGGCCGTCTTCGGAGTTATACCGCCCACAGTAGAGCAGGGAAGCGAAGCCCCCGCAGAAGTTCAGGCCGAAGAAAAAGACGAAAAGAAGATTGCCCGCGAAGCCAAAGAGAAGGACCGCCGTCTCCGCGACTACTTTCGCACCATCCTCGACCAACTCATTGCCGACTACGCCACCTCAGATCGTGGTCTCGAGATTCGCGAAGTTGCCGGCGGCTACCGTCTGGCCACTAAGCCCGAGTACCACGATGCCGTCCGCGGCTTCGTCAAGTCCCTGAAGCCGCCGCTGAAGCTCTCCCTGCAGGCCTTGGAAACTCTGGCGGTCGTCGCCTACAAACAGCCCGTCACCGCGCCCGAGATCTCCGAGATTCGCGGTGTCGATTCCGGCGGCGTTCTGGGCAGCCTGATGGCACGCAAACTCATCACCACTGCTGGCCGAAAACAGGTCATCGGACGTCCGATCCTCTATAAGACGACAAAAGATTTCCTTCTCCGCTTCGGCTTGAAAGACATCAACGAGCTTCCCAGCATCGAAGAATTTGAGAAGATGGCTGGCGAGTTGGCCGAGCAGGAGGAGATTCCCATGGAGCATCACGCACCCGAGGGTCCAGACGAAGTTGAACGGGAGAAAGACCAAACCGAACCACAGCCCGACGGCGACAGCAGCGACACTGGGGAAACAGTAGCGGACGAGGTCATCGTCGACGCACGGATCTCGGGCCTGCCTCCCAACTACGACACCGATCAGATAGTGGAGGGCGAAGATTCTCCCGCTCTCGATGCCGAGATTCAAAACGGCCAACGCCGCGACTCCGAGGAGGGTTGATGACAGAGAGCACTGCCTCAAACCTCGATCCCGAACCCGACCCGCGCGACTCCCCCGACACTCCGGAGGACAACGAGCCGGACACCTTATCTACCCCTGAAGGTGATGGCGAAGGATTGCCCGATGCTCCACTCAAGCCCGCTCTCGAAGGCCTCCAGCGCACTCCTTCTATTGACACCGGAAAGGTCTAAGAACATCGCCGGAACGGTGCGTGGCCGGGAGATTTGTGCTTCACCTGTAACCGGCGACCGCTCCGGTCGCGACAGGCTCCGAAACAGGCGATAATAAAGATTCGACGTACTCGACCGCGATGAGCAGCTCCGCAGTCAGAAGGCCAACACCATGACGAAGTCTGCCGCCACCCCAAAACCTCAATCGAACGACGAACCCAAAGGCGACCGCCTGCAGAAGATCCTCGCGCAGGCCGGCATCGCAAGCCGCCGCAAGGCCGAGGAGATCATCCTCGAAGGCCGTGTGCAGGTCAACGGAACAATCGTCAACACCCTCGGCACCCGCCACGACGCCACCCGCGACCACATCCGCGTCGACGGGAAGCTCCTCCATGGCCCCGAACAGCAGCGCTACTACATGCTCAACAAGCCGCGCGGCTACGTCACCACGCTCGACGATCCGGAGAAGCGCCCGACCGTCATGCAGCTGATGGCCAAACAAAAGTCAGGCCCCCATGGTGACAACGTCCGCCTCTATCCCGTTGGCCGCCTCGACTACCTGAGCGAAGGCTTGCTTCTCATGACCAACGACGGTGCATTAGCGAACGCGCTGTCGAAGGCCGCCGCCGGTGTAGAAAAAACTTATCTGGTGAAAGTCAGTGGCGTTCCACCAGCCTCTGGCCTCGATCAGATCCGCCACGGCATCATGATCGATCGCGGTCGTCTCGACGAAATTCGCAGCGGACGTCGTGACCGCATCATCACCTCGCCCGCGAAGATTGAACTGGTTCGAGGCGGCGATAACCCCTGGTACGAACTCACGCTGACTGAAGGACGCAATCGCCAGATCCGCAAGATGTTTGAAGAGATCGGCCACCACGTGGAAAAGATCCGCCGCATCGGCTATGGAGCGCTGCGTCTCGATGTTCCGCCGGGCGAGTTTCGCGAGCTGACCCCGGGTGAAGTCATGGCCCTCGATCGCGCGGCTAAGGGCAAAAAAGTCGTCCCCAAAAAGAGGACGCCGGAGTTCGCTCAGCTCAAGTCTCCGGCCAAGAAAAAATCCACAAGGCCACGCCGCCAGCCTACTGGAACCAAGTCCGCGAGCCGGGCTCGGCGCTCGAGCTAGGTTCTACAAATTGCCGTTACTCATTGTGTTCGCCAGCCGACAAAAAACTCGTCCTTTCAGCGCTTTTGGCCCAAATATTACGACCTGCTTACACTCCCACAAAAGTTCCATGAACCCCATTGACACATCTCTATTCGTGCGCCCAGAATACTCCCGCTATTAATCTTCCGGGTGATGACAATCACAGCTCGGAAGCATCCAATAGGAAGCTAAGGAGCAACAGAGTGGCAATGCAAAAAGCAACATTTGGTGCAGGATGTTTTTGGGGCGTAGAAACCCGATTTGGTGAGCTTTCCGGTGTTATCGATACAGCCGTAGGATACGAAGGCGGCGACCTCGAACACCCAACCTATAAAGAAGTCTGTACCGACCGCACCGGCCATGCGGAAGTCGTCGAAGTCACCTTCGACCCATCTCGTCTTCCTTACGAAACGCTGTTGGACGTGTTCTTCGCCATGCATGATCCCACCCAGGTCAACCGCCAGGGCCCGGACTGGGGTTCACAGTACCGCAGCGTTATCTTCACGCATAACAATGAGCAGTTCGCTCAGGCCCGCGCAAAGATCGCCGAACTCAACGCCTCCGGCTCTTATCGCAGACCCGTCGCAACCCAGGTCATTCCGGCCACCACGTTCTGGAAGGCCGAAGAGTACCACCAGAGGTATCTTGAGAAACGTGGCATGGTCAGCTGCCACATCTAGACCCGCGCATCGAAAACCAAACGGCGACAACGGATCAGCAAATTCCGGGATCGCCGTTTTTTCCTTAGACGTCGGCTACTCCGTACGAAGTGCAGTGGTTGGATCAACCGTAGAGGCGCGGTGCGCCGGCAGGATCGCTGCGACAAGCGCGACGACCGCAATCAGCAAAACAACTGCACCCAGCGTAAAGGGATCGGCAGCCGAAACCCCAAAGAGCTGACTCCGCAGCAGCCTGCCCAGCAGCGCGGAGCAGGGAATGGCCACCACAATCCCAATCCCCGCAAGCCGCAGCACATCTGCCAGAACCAGCCGCGAAACCCCTAGCCGCGAGGATCCAAGCGCAATACGAATGCCGATCTCCCGCGTACGTTGTGCTGTCGAATACGCCAGCACACCATAGAGGCCAACGCCTGCCAGCGTTGTTGCCAGCAAACCAAACGAGATCGCCAGCAGCTCGATCATGCGCTCGTTAGAAAGCGTCGTATCGATCTGGTCGTCCATCGTCCGCATCTCGTTGACGGCCAGCCCCGGATCGATCTGCTTCATCGCCTGTCTGATCGTAGCGAAAGTCTGTTCGGGCGGCATCGCGGTGCGGAGATAAAGATAGAGCTGGCCTGCGAACGTTGCCTGTCGAAGCGGAGTGAAGAGTGTTGCTATTGCCGGCTTGCGCAGGTCCCGGTGCCTGGCGTCTCGCGTTACCCCGACGATCGTCATGTACGTAAGGTTCTTGCCGGCGCCGCTGGCCACGCGTCCTCCAACCGCTGCCGCCGGGCTGTTGAAGTAATGCTTCACAAAGGTCTCGTTGACAACAACCACCGGCGGATGCGTGGCGTCATCGTCTTCCCTGAAGGTGCGTCCCGCCAGTACCGGTACCTGCATCGCGTGAAAGAAGCTCGCATTGACATCCGGTTCTTCCACGTCGAAGTCCTCATCGGCTGGCGCGGTGTAACCCTCTACTGTCACATTTCCACCGTGACCGGTATCCGCCAGCTCCGCGTCATCGGTCGCGGCAACCGCCTGCACGCCAGGCAGCGCCGCCACGGCGTCGAGAACACTCTGATGCAACAAAGGAATCTTCTCCTTCGAATAGCCGGAGAGCAGAGGATCGATGTGAAACGTGATCAGGTGCGAGGTGTTGAATCCCGTATCGACCTGGCGCAGATTCTGCATCGTGCGCACGAACAGGCCGGAACCGACCAGTAGCAGGACACTCAGGCCTACCTGTAGCGAAACGATCAAACGGCGAAAACTTAACGAGCCGCCAGACATCGTGGCTGTCTGCTGCTTCAGCGAATTCACAATATCCGGCCTGAGCAGTTGCACCGCAGGCGCGAGGCTGAACAGGACACTGACCCCCAACGCAATCGAAAAGTTGAATGCCAGCAGGCGAGCATCCAGCGTCGTCGAGAACGGCGTGGATCCATCCGAGGCAAGCCGTTGCACCAGCACGCGAATGCACATCGGTGCGATCAGCAGGCCGGCGGCTCCGCCCGCAATACCAATCAGCGTGCCCTCCAGGAGCAACTGCTGTACGACACGCCGCGCATTTGCTCCCAGCGCATACCGCAGAGAGAACTCGCGCACTCGTGCCGCTGAGCGAACCAGCAGCAGGCTGGCCACGTTCACCGCGGCGATCAGGAGAACCAGAAACGCCATCGCCATTACCGCCAGCAGCGGTTTCTCGATTGAGCCTCGTTCGTAAGATAGCCCCTTGGATCCGGGGAGTACCTGCAACTCACTTCGCGTCAGGAAATCATCCACAAAGCGTGGCGACTTGGTTCCCAGAGCTTTTAGCTCCTCCGCCCGCAGTGCATGCCACAGCGGAGCCGTCGCCACCTGCGCCCGCTCGGGCGTCTCGCCGGGCTTCAGGCGGCCAACGATGTTCATCCAGCGATCTCTGTGGTTCTGCAGGCGATCACCCTTACCCGGTATCACCTGATCCAGCATCGACATCGGAACAAAGACGTCTGGCACCTGCCCCCAGACTGCACTCTGGAACTCCGGCGCAGACACGCCGATGATCTGATACGGGAACCCGTTGATGGAAAGCGTCTGTCCAACCGCCTGCGTATCCGACCCCAGATGCGTCTTCCAATAGTGATAACTCAGCACCACGACCGGATTGCCGCCGGGCGTCGCATCGTCGTTCGCGGTCAGCAGGCGCCCCTGAGCCGCCGGGACCCCGAGCACACTGAAGTAGTTCCCACTCACGATCTCTGCGTCGGCGAGGTCCGATGCGTTGTTGCGCGCGATGCCGACTCCCGTTGGTGCGGTGGCGATCAGGCCTTCAAACGCCGTCCCGCGATCGCGCAGATCCCGGTACATCGGATACGAGAACGACTTCTCAACCCCCGCGCCATGGTCGCTGCTGTGTCCCTGCCAGGATTTGCCTGTGGTGCTCAAAATAACAAGTTGCTCCGGGGCGCGCACCGGCAGCGAGCGCAGCAGCGCCTGATCCAGCAGCGAAAAGATCGCGGTATTCGCGCCCACACCCAATGCAAGCGTCAGCACTGCCGTCACCATAAACCCAGGCGAACGCCGGATCTGGCGAAGGGAAAAACGTAGGTCCTGCATCAATGACTGCATCCCTGCCTACCTCGAAGGTTTGTGTCACTTTACATTGCACTTGTCCTTCCAATGCGGCGAATGGCTAAATCACGCAAATAAGGCAGGTTCGATCGAATCGACAATCGGAAGCTGTTCATCCGTGGATTCTTCTGTCCATTTGCGGACGGCCCCTCTTGGGCAAGCAGTGCCTTTGGAGAGTCCCCATCGCTAATGGAACTCCCGATGTGTTATGCTTATTTTGTACTCTGGAAAAAAGGAGTACGGGCATCGCAGGCAAAAACTCTTCATGGAATTCAGAGTTTGGCCAGAGACTGCGATTCGCCTCTCCCCACCGCAGACCTTCCCTAAGTTCTGGAAGGACGCGCTGGTTGCTCTGGCTGGAAGACTCGTCAACGGACAAGTCTCGCCGTGCAGCAGCAGCGCTTCGCAAACGACAAGCAATGCTGACTAATTGAAATCCATGGTGCCTGCTAAGGCCAACCTGCATACCTATGTCGTTCCCAAACCGCCCCAAAAACAGGGCACTTAGAACAGGAAAAATTTTGAACTCTGCAACTTTAGAACAAAACGAACAACACACACAGAATCACCAGCACACTGCACCTTCCAACCCTCCCCAGCACAGCCAATCCCAGCTCAATCCGGGGACCGCCAGCCCAAACGGCCTCTCCCTTGTTGACGACGTGCGCTTCACCGACTTCAACATCTCGGATTCGCTTAAGAATCGCCTGACCAACGCTGGCTTCACCACGCCGACCCCGGTCCAGGCCAAAGCCATCCCGCCTGCCCTCGAAGGCAGCGACATTCTCGCCACTGCCTCCACCGGCACAGGCAAGACTCTCAGCTTCCTCATCCCAATGATCCAGCGCATGGACGCGACCTCAGTGCCCAGCACCAAGGGCAAACGCGGCCCCATCCGCGCGCTCATCCTGCTGCCCACGCGCGAACTCGCCATGCAGGTCCTCGATGCCTACTGGAAACTCGTCCCCGGCTCCAAGAGCGACGCGGTTCTCGTCTGCGGTGGCCTCTCGGAGAACAATCAGCTCGATCAACTGGACCGCGGCCCACGCCTCGTCGTCGCAACGCCCGGCCGTCTCGAAGACTTCCTCCGTCGCCGCGAGATCAACATCAACTCCGTCGAGATGCTTGTCCTCGACGAAGTCGATCGCATGCTCGACATGGGCTTCCTTCCCGCCATCCGCCGCATCGTCGGCGCCGTGCCGAAGACCCGCCAGACCATGTGTTACTCGGCCACGCTCGACGCCAACATTCGCGAGATCGTCCGCGACTACGTCAACAAGCCTGTCCGCGTCGAGATCGGCCAGACCTCCAAGCCATCCGACCAGGTAGCGCTTCGCGTCTACACCGTCATGCAGGACCAGAAGCTCGGCCTGCTCGACCAGATGCTGCGTCAGGAAGAGGGAACCTTCCTCGTCTTCTCCCGCACCAAACACGGCGCCGACCGCATCTCGAAGAAACTCGAACGGCTCGGCCACGATGCCGACGTAATCCACGGCGACCGCAGCCAATCGCAGCGCACTGCCGCGTTGAAGGGCTTCCAGAACGGCAAGCATCGCGTCCTTGTCGCGACCGACGTAGCCGCACGCGGCATCGACGTGCAGGATATCGCCCACGTCGTCAACTACGATCTGCCCAACGCATCGGACGATTTCGTCCACCGCATCGGCCGCACTGGCCGTGCAGGAGCAAAGGGCATAGCCACCACCTTCGTCATGCCTCAGGAGAGACACGACGCCCGCAAGCTCGAGCGCGAATTGAAGATAAAGTTCGAGTGGCGCGAGGCCGATAAGAACCTTGAGAAGGAAGTTCGCAACCAGCCCCTCGACGTAACAGCTCCGGGGATGGACATCATGCAGCTTGAAACTCGTTCCTGGAAGGGTAACGATCCAGTCGCCCCGATGTCGACGCCAAACGCCAACTACGGCGGCAACAAGAACGGCTTCCGTAGCCGCAACGGTGGAGGCGGATTCTCAGGCGGACGCAACTCCAGCGGCCGTGGACACGGTAACAGCCGTTCCAACAGCCGCCCCGGCAGCAGCCGCTCAGGCCCAGCCCGCCGAGGCCAATAACTGAAGCGAACGTGCTCCGCTCTGCCGGCCAACCAGCCGCAGAGCGGAGCGCTTTAGGCTTATACCTGTCCCGCTATCAATCATGTCCGAAAACCTTCCCAACTTGGGAGGCCTTGTCTTCGCAGCCGGGGTGCTTATAGGGAAATCCTGATTCTGTTTCCGACATTTGACTCGAGACAAAGTCTCGGGCCATAGTGGAGCGGCTTTTCTTGACCAACTTTCAACCAGTACCTACCATCAGCATAGATGCTCTCCAAACGGCCTTTGATCTTCCTCTTGCTGGTCACTGCAGTCCTGAGCATCGCCACCGCGCTCCGGACACACGTCAGCTATCCGATGCCCGGGTACCAGGCCGACACCATTGAGTGGGCCGCCAACGGTCGCGTCGCTGACACCTTTACCCCACTCGCCTACCCACTCTTCGCCGGTCCAGCCTATCGTTTTGCGGGTGACCGCGGCATCGTTGTGCTGCAGATCTTACTTCAATTAGCCCTCGCCGGCGTCTGCTATCTGCTGCTCCGTGAGCTGCGCCTTCCGCCTACCTGGAGCGCTTACGGCTCGCTGCCGGTCGTGCTATTTCCGGACGTCATCCTCTCGGTCACCAAACTATGGGATCTCACGCTTAGCACCATTCTTCTGCTCCTCTTGGTTCTCGTAAGCCTGCGTATCGGTCACAGTATGCCGTCGCCACGTCTGAAGCTGACCGCCGTCTCCGGTCTCATCTTTGCTGCTGCCGTCTTCTGCCGTCCCAACCTGATGCTTCTGTTGCCCATCGTTATCGTCCTCCTGCTGCTCCGCCGAACGGCTCTCTCTCTCGAGCACTGCCGGACACGTTGCGGTATTCCTTCTCATCGCCGCTGCCGGATTTTCTCTACTGGGCATCACCAGTCATGGTTCCGTCTTCTTTCCCCGCAACGGCCCCTATAACCTCTACGCAGGCCACAACCCGCAGACAAGGGCCGCTCTGCTCAACCATCTCAACGCGGAATTCTCCCTTGTTCCCGATTTCTACGCGACACACTCCGGCGAGCCGCTGCCTGACTTTCACACCCCCGAGATGGGCAGCACCTACACGCGGCGGGCCATTCTCTTCGCCATCCACAATCCTCGCGAAGAACTCAAGTTAGTCGTCCTCAAACTCTTCACCTTCTTTCGCCCCGACACCAAGCTGCACGCTCTCTTCTCCGCCTTCGGTCTGATGAAATCTTTCCTCGCGCTTCCTGTCTTTTTATTTCTCGCCGCACTCCTGTTTCCGGGACGTCCTCCTCTCGCCTTTGAAGACAAACTCCTAATCACCTTCGAAGTCGTCTATATTCTTCCGTTTCTGCTTACCAACTCAGACCCTCGCTTTCGCATGCCTCTCGACGCTCTGCTCCTCCTGCATCTCGCAAGCCTCCTCTATCGTCGTCGCACCGTGTCCGTAGCTGCATTGAGATCGCAAACCATGTAAAATTGAGGAAAGACCGTTGGCGTTGTACGCCGCGCCCTCACTCGCCGTCGCACCTTCAAGATCAATTTTTCTTACTGTTGGTTTCCGGTCGATAGTCGGACGGCGGTTAGCCTATTGCACGGGAGTGTTTGGACTTAGTGTGACGCACACCGCACCCTTCGAAACGACGACCCATTCACAGCGTTTCAATGAATTGGGCCTATAAAATAGAAAGAACCCTATGATCTCCGTCTCCAATGTAACCATGCGCTACGGCTCCAAGCTCCTCTTTGAGGACGTCTCCGTCACCTTCACGACAGGTCGCCGGTACGGCCTTACCGGCCCAAACGGAGCCGGCAAATCCACCTTCATGAAGGTCCTTACCGGCGAGATCGACGCCCAGAAGGGTAACGTCGTCCGCCCTAAGAAAGTCGGCGTCCTCAAGCAGGATCAGTACGAGTTCGACGCCTATCGCGTCATCGACACCGTCATCATGGGCAACAAAGCTCTGTGGGCCGCTCTGGAAGAGCGCGAGGTCATCTACGCCAAGCCCGAGATGACCGATGAAGACGGCTCCCGCCTCGGTGAGCTCGAAGGCATCGTCGGCGACGAGGATGGCTACGAAGCCGAGTCCAACGCCGCAGTCCTCCTCCAGGGCCTCGATATCCCCGACGAGCTCCACGAACGCAAGATGTCCGAGCTCCAGGGTGGCCAGAAGGTCCGCGTGCTACTCGCCCAGGCCCTCTTCGGCAACCCCGAAGCTCTCCTCCTCGACGAGCCCACCAACTACCTCGACCTCGAGTCCATCCATTGGCTTGAAGACTTTCTGAACCGCTACAACGGCACCGTCCTCACCATCTCGCACGACCGCCACTTCCTCAACAATGTCTGCACCCATATCGCCGACATCGACTACGAGACCATCATCACCTACAACGGCGGCTACGACGACATGGTCCTGCAGAAGACCAGCATCCGCACCCGCATCGAGAGCCAGAACGAACAGCGCGAAAAGAAGATCGCCCAACTCAACGACTTCATCGCCCGCTTCTCTGCCGGCACGCGTTCGTCCCAGGTGAACTCCCGCAAAAAAGAAGTGGAACGCCTCGCCACCAGCGAACTCGCCCGTTCCAACATTGCGCGTCCCTTCATCGCCTTCAAGATGGATCGTCCCTCCGGCAAGCACGTTCTCGAGTTCGAAAACGTCAACAAGTCCTACACCCAGAAGGACGGTAAAGTCGAACACGTCATCAACAACTTCTCCGCCGCCGTCCAGCGTGGTGACAAAGTCGTCCTCATCGGTCGCAACGGGCAAGGCAAGACCACGCTCCTGAAAGCTCTCCTCGCCAATGGCCCGGGCATCGAAGAAAAAGATGTCTCCATCGACTCCGGCACCGTCAAGTGGGGACACGAGGTCTCCATCGGCTACTTCGCCCAGGACCACACCGGCTCCATCACCAAGGGCACCACGGTAGCCGAGTGGCTGCACACATTCGACCCCGAGGCCACCAAAGAAGACATCCGCGGCATCCTCGGCCAGATGCTCTTCCGCGGTGAAGAAGGCCTCAAGAAGACCGACGCGCTCTCAGGAGGAGAGGCGGCAAGACTGCTCTTCTGCAAGATCATGTTGCAGAAACCCAACGTCCTCGTCTTCGACGAACCGACAAACCACCTGGACCTCGAAAGCATCAACGCCCTGAACCAGGCGATCCAGAAGTACGAAGGCACGGTCTTCCTCGTCACTCACGACGAGGACCTGATCGAAGAAGCCGGTACGCGTATCTGGCACTTCGAAGGCGGCCCTACAGACTTCCGCATCACCGACCACAAGGGCCCCTACGAGGAATACCAACAGCAGCTGGCGCTCGCCGCAAAGTAAATGCGTTCTCAGTTGTCCGTTGTCAGTTCTCAGGAGGCGGCTTAAAATCCCGCTGTATACCTTTGAAGCTGGAAACTGACAACTGAGAACTGACAACTGAGAACTTATCCTGATGCCCACCGTCGAACCCATCAAGAATCGCGGCAAAAACGTCCTCGGCCAGCCTCTCGACATCTGTGGCTGCGAACCCATGACGGGTTTTTACCGCACAGGTTGTTGCGAGACGGGCCCCGAAGACCACGGCGTCCACACCATCTGCTGCGTCGTCGACGCTCCCTTTCTTGCAGCCTCCAAGGCATTGGGCAACGACCTCACCACTCCTATGCCCCAGTTCGGATTCGCCGGGCTCAAGCCCGGCGATCGCTGGTGCATCTGTGCCTCCCGCTGGCTGCAGGTCCAGCAGGCCGGAGCCGCCTGCCCGATCATCCTCGAAGCCACCCACGAAAACACTCTCAAAGTCGTTCCCTTCGAACTGTTGATCCAGTACGCCGTCATCCCAAATCAGCTTCACTAAGCCACCTCTGGACTGCGGTCTTGCCGGCACCTCGCGTCCTGGAATCAGTCTCCTCCATGCGAAAATACTATAAAAAAAGGCTGTTACAGGCCGGTTTTTGATGAAATCCCTTGACAGCCCCCACCCGAAAGCCTGACTGTTGAAGTACTTCAACATTTCAGTTTTTGGTTGCTAACGAACGTCTTCCGGCAGATGGCACAGCCGAATTCGAAACGATACGCATCCCCATTCACACACCGTATTTGCCGTCGGTGTTTTTCAGGAGGCAGTGCCCTATGAAATCTTCCACAGCGTGTCAGCGTTTGTTCGTCTTCGCAGTAGCCATCTTCTCTTTCGTCTTTGCCCCTGTTCTTGTCTCGGCCCAAACCTCCGGCGTCGGCAACATCACCGGCACTGTCACCGACTCCTCCGGTGCGGCTGTGCCCAACGCCACGGTCACCGTGCTCGATACCGATACCGGTGTCACCCGCACCATTGCGACCAACGCCGATGGCTCCTACACTGCCAGCTTCCTCCAGCCCGGCCACTACGAAGTCACCCTGGGCGGTGGCGCCTTCGGCAAGGTAGACCGCAAAAACCTCCTCCTGACGGTCGGCCAGATCCTCACAGTTGACGCCTCCCTCCCTCCCGCCTCCGTCTCCACTGAAGTCATAGTCACCAGTGAATCTCCCCTCATCGACACCGAGAAGACCGAAGTCTCCCAGACCGTCGGCCAGCAGCTCATCGGCAATCTTCCCGTCAACGGCCGTAACTGGAGCAACTTCGTCCTCCTCACCCCCAACGTTGTTCAGGACGGCGGCAGCGGCCTGGTCGCCTTCCGCGGCATCTCCGGCCTCTACAACCAGAACTACGTCGACGGAGGCAACAACAACCAGATGCTCTTCTCCGAGGCACGCGGCCGCTCCTCGGGAGCTCCCTACGTCTACTCTCTCGACTCCATCAAAGAGTTCCAGGCGGCCACCTCCAACTACTCCGTCGAGTTTGGACAGGCCGTCGGCGGACAGGTTAACGCCATCACCAAGTCCGGTACCAACGCCATCCACGGCGATCTCTTCTACTACCTCCGCTACCCTAGCCTGAACGCGCTCGATCCCCAGACCAAGTGGAACGCGCTGTTCAACACCGCCAACCCGCAGGCCGCGGCCTTCCTCCTCACCCAGCCCATCCACCAGCAGCAGCAGTTCGGCGGTTCCGTCGGCGGCCCGATCATCAAGGACCGCCTCTTCTACTTCTTCACCTACGACGGCTTCCGCCGGGTCGGCAAGGCGCTCTACTACAACAACAACACCGTCACGCTGGTGCCCACCCTCGACCCCAAGAACACCGGCACCATCATCTCGCCTACGCAGTGCCCAACTACCATTACTGCCGCGCAATGCACCAACGCCATCAACTTCATCCTGAACAATGGCTTCGGCGCTCCCTCGCGCTTCGCCAAGACGAATCTCTTCTTCCCCCGCCTCGACTGGCACATCAATGCGAAGAACGACGCCTTCGTCAACTACAACTTCAACGACTACGACTCCTCCTACGGGTACAGCCCCTCACCGACCTTCGCCGGAAGCTCCCCCTCGACCAACGCGCCTACTAGCTACCACGAGCGCTTTCTTATCGCCGGCTTAACCACGCAGGTCTCGGCTACCTCCGTCAACCAGGTCCACTTCCAGTACGGCCGAGATCTTGAGACCGCTGGAGCCAACGGCCCCGCACCCAGCGTAGGCATGGGCGTCTTCACCTACGGCCTGCCCAACGCCCTGCCCCGCGTCGCCGAGCCCGACGAGCACCGCATCCAGTTCACCGACGTCTTCAACCTCGTCCACGGACGCCACTCGCTCAAGTTCGGCGGCGACGTCAATCTCGTCCACGAGATCATGATCAACCTCTTCCAGGGCGGCGGCATCTACAGCTACGGCGGCTCTACCTCCCTGCAGAACTTCCAGTCCTGGGCGCAGGACGTCTTCGCCGGACAGCCCGGCGACACCGACCCCTACGCCGGATACCACTACACCCAATTCGTCCAGACCATCGACCAGGTCAACACCGCTCCCGGAACCCAGGGCAAGGACGACTTCTGGATGCAGATGTACGACGGCTTCGCCGAAGACTCCTGGAAGGTCCGCCCGAACCTCACCGTCACCGGCGGCATTCGTTACGACATCCAGATCACGCCGTCTCCCATCAAGAACAACACCAACTTCGCTCCGCTCTCCACCGTCTACTCCAGCACCATCAAAAACACCAGCCGCATCCAGCCCCGCATCGCCGCCAGCTGGCAGCCGTACCCAGGCACCGTTGTCCGCGCCGGCTACGGTCTCTTCTCCGGCCTCAACCAGGGCTCTACCTACTACGCCATGCGCGTGGAAAACGGCGTCGTCCAGGTCAACTACAACTACAGCGGCTGCGGTGCCGTCACGGGCACCCCAACCTCGACCTGCAAGACCGTACCGTCCTCCACCAACACCCTTTCCTTCCCGTTCGTGCCCTTCCTGCCCACCGGCCCGGCGCTCTCCAACGTGCTCACGCCCGTCGGTGGAACCGCACCCAAGGTCGGCGGCCCTCAGGTCCTCGGCCAGCAGAGCTTCCACGGACTCGATCCCAACTTCGTCCCGCCTCTGGCCCACGAAGCTGAGCTCGGCATCGAGCAGGCTCTTCCCGGCAAGATGTCCCTGTCCGTCGGCTACGTCGGCACCCGCAGCCTCCGTCTGCCTGTCTTCCTCGATGCCAACCTCATCGGACAGACGCCGCACGGCTCCCGCAGCTACAACCTCCTCGACGCCAGCGGCAAGCTCGTCAAGCAGCTCACCGTGCCGGTCTACCTCGTCTCCGACCGTCGCGACTCCCGCCTGCAGTCCTACAACACTGGCTTCAGCGTAGCCAACACCTGGTACAACTCCCTCGCCGTCTCCCTTCGCCGGCCCTTCAACAACGGTCTCGAGGTCCTCGCCAACTACACCTGGTCCCACGCCAGCGACACCGATCAGGTCCAGGGCGCCTTCGGCACTTTCTACGGTGGCAACCCCGTCCTCGATCCCAACAACGTCCGCGCAGAGAATGGACTCTCCGACATCGACGTCCGCAACCGCTTCGTCTTCAGCTTCGTCTACAACCCGAAGCTGTTTGAGAGCAACAAGTGGGGCAAGATCCTCGTCGACGGCTTCACCTTCAGCGGCACCGAAACCGCCTCAGCCGGCCAG
>DATMPD010000185.1:0-15694 GCA_035567955.1 Edaphobacter sp. | reverse complement strand
GCCAGTGCGGCCAATATCGAGCTGCTGATTTTGAATAATAAATTCAGCGCCCGAACGGCCCTCCAGAATGCGGATCATTTCGTATCGGAAAATGTGGATCTGGTCATCGATTCGCAGATCAACATTAATGTGGCCGCGCAGATTGCCGCTAGGTTTTCAGATGCTCGGATACCTTATATAGCTTTGGACATTCCGCATCCCGGCGCTGTCTATTTTGGCGCCGATAACTATAAAGCGGGCCGAATGGCTGGCCGTTATTTAGCTCGCTGGACGATGAAACACTGGAAGGGCACTGCAGAACAGGTGATTCTGCTTGGCGTCGACGCAGCTGGACCTCTTCTGAATGCCCGCTTGACCGGGATGGTGGATGGCATTGGCGAGCTTCTGCCGAACGCATCAGGTATACCCAACTATCATTTCGACACAAAGGGGGGTCAGTTTGAAGCGACACTCGATCTTATGAGGAAGTATCTGCGTCGGCGCAAGGCAGGCCGCGTTCTGGTGGGTGCGGTGAATGACACGACCGCGATGGCCGCGTTGCAGGCGTTTCGAGAGGTCGGTCTCGAAAAGGAATGTGCCATCGCGGGACAGGATGGCGGCGCCTTAGCTCGGGAGGAGATGAGGAGGCCATTCAGTAGATTGGTCTGCTCGGTGGCTTATTTTCCGGAGACCTATGGCGTGCGAATTATTCAACTGGCGTTGGATATTCTTAATCGGCGGCCGGTGCCTCCGGCAATTTTTATTCAGCACGAGCTGCTTACTTCGGAGAACGTCGACAAGATTTATCCCAATGATACGTGGATGAAGAGTGCGCCTAAGCGTCACCTGGTGTGAGGTGTCCGCACTGTCGAGATGAAAATGGGCAGATCTATCCCCTCTCTAGAACGGCTACTCCATTTTGCTGTGCGAAACAAACATCATAAAAGGTTCCAGGGGGAGCTCTGGCAGAAATGGCAGATGCCGAAGGCAACGAAATGTTGAGAGAACATGGAAAGAACGGCAGTTTTGCCGAAAAATCGAGGGTCTTAAAGGCTTTGAACCCTGGCATGGAATGTCTTGGCGATAAAATCAAGGTCACCCCAAAAATAAAACGGCGTTCTCCTCTTCTGAAAAGCAAAACGCTGTGTTGACACTGCCTCGCGACGCGAACTACAACTCATGCCGAACTCAAAACAGCTCTGGCACGGAGTTCGGCGTCGGCGGTTGCGGCGGATTCTTGTGCAGGAGCAACCGATGACGCGCTTTGAAGAGGCTATGGGATGACGATGGCGAAGATGGACTTATTGTGCAGGATGAGTTTTAGAGGACGTGGTGACGCGGGTACAAGCCCTGGGGTCCGGGTGAATGTTTGTAGCGTGTTCGCGGTTTTTATGATGATGGGATTGTTTCTACTGGGAAGCCTTCATGCGCAAACGGGGCAAAGCGTCCTGACGGGAGTGGTTAGCGACTCGAGCGGTGCGATCGTCTCCGGCGCAAGGGTCAACCTATCGAACGCGGCGACTGGTGTCGTGCGAAGAACTATGACCGACGGCTCGGGCCTGTTCTCGATCCAGGCTCTCAACCCCGGTGAATACAGGGTCACGGTCTCGGGCAAGGGTTTTCAAACCGCCACCATGACCGGCATTGTTCTGAGTGCGGGCCAGACCTCCAGCATCTCGCCGGTGCTGCAGGTAGGCAAGGAGAGCGTCACCGTCACGGTTACCACTGACAGTGCGCTGCTCAACAAAGACAGCTCCGATGTCATTACGACGGTTAACCATGCGATCGTGGAAAATCTTCCTTACCCTGAGCGGAGCTCGCTGGAGGCGACGCTGCTGGTTCCCGGCGTCAACGGAGACCCGCTTCAGCCCGGGGGTATTTCGACTGAAAACCCGGGAGCGTTCACGGGCTATGTCACTCCTGGGGCCAGCATCAGCATTGGCGGAGGAGGGCCTGGGGTGAACGCAATCCTTGTCGATGGGTCAGACATCGTTCAGGCAAGTTATGCGCGTGCCGGCGTGAATCTGTCCGGTCTCGTCGTAGGTGAAACCTCGGTCATCACTGCAGGCATGTCGGCGAAATACGGCCGCAACGGCGGGGGCGTAATCATCCAGGCCAGCCGTCCGGGCACCAACGAGTACCACGGAGCGATCACCTGGAGCCACACCGACCCCGGCTTCAACGCCTACCCTCTTGGCTCGACGGCCCGCTCTGCGCTGCATGAGAACTTCTACGGCTTCTATGCAGGCGGTCCCGTCTGGATTCCGAAGCTCTACAACGGCCACAATCGCACGTTCTTCTTCGCTGCGTTCGAGCCCGCCCGCCTCTCCAATCAGTTTAGCAACCGCGGGACTTTCCTGACGCCCGACGAAATCGCCGGCAATCTGAACAACTCGCTTGCGGTCATCGACCAGACCATTCTCAAATCGCAGGGAGCGGCGGCTGCCATCGCAGCGAAACGGCCCGCGGGAAACGGCGTCTACTATCAGTCCCCGGTCAACGGGCAAGGCTTTCCTTCCGGTCCCATCTATACCAGTTCTGGACAATACCACCAGGTGACAGGCCCGCTGGCTGACTGTGGCTCGGTATGGATAGCCGCAAACCCTTCAGCCACCGTCTGCCCTAACGACGTTGCTCCCCAGCTTGCGCAGAACGCTTTTGCCAAGTTCGTGCTTTCGCAGATGCCTACTCCGTCCAATCCCGGTCCCTACATCCACTTCTATCGTCCTGACGGCACCTGGGACAACGACGGCACCAACGCCTTCTACGGGCGGGGGGTAAGCAATACGGACAACCGCTATTCCATCCGCATCGACCATCAGTTCAACAACTCGAATCAGGTCTTTGTCCGCTACACCTATATTCCTGTCATAGCTCACCGCTATTTCGCGCTGCCTATTTCAAATATCCTGCAATCGGTGCCGAGCGACGAGTCTTACGCCCGCAACGTCGCCCTCGGCTACACTCATCTCTTCAGCGATCAACTGGTCAATAGCTTTCACTTCGGTTACATGCGCAACCTTCAGAACCGCTCCGCTCCCGGTGTTTCGACGGACTATTCAGCGAAGTATGGGCTTACCCCGGCCATCTCCGGCCAGGGCTTCCCCAGCCTCGGCAGTCTTAGCGCTATCGGCTTCACAGGGGTTGGGTACGGTATAGGCAATGCAGCTATTCAGGTTGACCAGAACTTCCTCTTTGGCGACGACTTCACCTGGACGCATGGCACTCATCTCTTCCAGTTTGGCGTGGACGTCCGTCGCATTCAGTCCAACCAGTACGATCTCAGCGGCCTCACCGGTGGGCGGTATGCCTTCAATGCCAACTCAGTCAACGGCCCTCTCGGCGCTGGAAGCTCGCTTGGCGCCTTCATCCTCGGCAACATCGGTGCGTATGTCAATACGCCGCAGTCGGTCCCGGGCTACTATCGCTGGCATTACTACGCCGCTTACTTTCAGGACGATTGGCATGTTACCCGCAACCTGACCCTCAACCTCGGTCTGCGATATGAGGTGGAGACGCCGCGCGCCGAGGCCAGCAGCAATCAGGGCTTCGTCCGCACGGATATGCCTGGCACGCTGAATGGAAACCCTTTTAACGCCGCCTTCTGCTTCTCCAACGGCTGCGACAGCCGCGCCAACCTGTGGCCCGTCAACTGGAAGGGCTTCGAACCACGCGTAGGCATCGCCTACGCCCCCACCTCTCGCACGACGGTTCGCGCCGCTTACAGCATGCAGCGGCTTCCGCTGACCGGTTATGAGAACACGCCCGATCCCAACTTCAACGTGGCCTCCGCGGGCGTTGGTGGGCAGAACGGCGGTCTCACCCCGAACTCCGTCGTCAACTACATCACCAACCCGGTGGGTCCTCTCAGCTCCGCGTATACAGCGCTTCCGGGACGCGGGCCGATCTACACTGTCAACGGGTTTGCACCGGTCTACGTCAACCAGACATCAGCCGTGCCCTACGTCCAGCAGTGGTCGCTCACGATGCAATATCAGTTGACGCCGAAGACCGTCTTCCAGGCTACCTATCAGGGTCTCAAGGGAACGCATCTTATCGCCAGTTTTGGTCCTTCGCAGAATATCGCTCCGCTGAATACTCCAAAGTTCAGCGACATTGTTGCGAATATTCAGGCGCATGCAAACTTCCTAGCCAATTCTCCTAATAAATGGGGGATCATGCAGGGCAACGCTCTGTTGAATGAAAGCCTGATGCAGACCCTGTTCCCGTACCAGAACTTTTTCAATCAGAATTTGCCTGAGATCTATCCGCGCAACGGCGCCTCCAAATACAACGGCATGTATCTCAGCGTCAATCAGCGTGTGAGCGCCGGCCTCACCTTTCTTGCTAACTACACCTGGTCCAAGACCCTGGACAACATCGCTGAGACCAACACCACTGGCGGCAGCGGCTTCGGCAGCACGGTTGCGCAAAACCCGTTCGATCTCTCCAAAGAGTGGTCGGTCGCGCTGTACGATCAACCGAGCAGGTTCAAGGCCGGCTACTTCTACGCTCTCCCGTTTGGCCGGGGCCAGCGTTTCCTCGGAACAGCCAATTCCCTTGTCAATCTGCTGGTCAGCGACATCACCACGTCGGGCATCATGTCCATTCAGTCCGGACTTCCCAACACCGTCAGCCTGGGCAATGCCGGCTACTTTTACTCCACCACGCCCAAGGGCCAGGGCAACTGCACGCTGGCGGCCGGCTGCATCTCCAGTGCAATCCCCAACGCCTACAATCTGCGTCCTGACATTGTTCCCGGCGTTCCACTGATCAATCCCAACTGGAAGAAGGCTCCCTTTGCGTCCAACCCGACCCCCTACCTGAACGCCGCAGCCTTCCGCACTCCGGGTTCGCTTGATAATCCAGCCTTCGGCAATGCTCCCAGAACCCTCGCCGGGGCCAGAAGTCCGCGCGAGTTTATCTTCGACATGACCGTCGCCAAAGGAGTTCCACTCAGCGGGCCGCGCCGGCTGGACTTTACCGCCACCTTTATCAACGCATTCAACCATCCCGTCTACTTCGGTGCTGCCACACGCAACCTCTACATCAACTCCGTTGGCGTTTTCAATACGCCGGCAAACTTCGGCAACCTCAACCCTGGCAATACCTCCGGCTTCTCCCGCATCATCCTCGTTGGAGCAAAGTTCACCTTCTAATCCGAAGTACAGCATGGGAGCGCATGGAAACTTCCCGCAATTGACAGCGGTTCTCTCGAAGATTAGAACCCACAGCAGGTATAAATGAGTCGAAGGCGAAGGCAGGCCCCGGCGTTTTCGAAGCGAAGTACGATGGAAAGGTGATCAAGAGATTCGGTGTCGACACTGTTCAGGACTCTTCGCTTTGTTTCACAACGAATGGTGACCGTGGACAAGGGCGTGGTTTCGCGTGGCATTGGAGTTCCATGGCTTATTTGCTCCTGCCTGCCCGCTGCCCTCTTCACGATTTGTGCACTGTCGCCGCAGCGTGCGTCTGCGGTTATCGATGCTTATCGGCTGGTTGATCCGCGGATTGGCACGGCAAATGACGGCCAGACGTACCCGGTTGTCGGAATGCCGTTTGGCATGACGGGTTGGACGCCCGAGACTCAGCCAACGGAAGGCAAATGTCTCTCCCCGTACTATGACAAAGATCCGAAGTTGACTGGCTTTCGCGGAAGCCATTGGCTGAGCGGCAGCTGTACTCAGGACTACGGTTCGGTCACTGTGATGCCGACGGTGGGAGTGCTCAAGATCTCCCCATTGGCGCGCGCCTCTCTTTTTCGACACGCAACTGAAGTGATGAGTCCGGCCTACTATTCGGTGATGCTCGACGACTATCGGACGAGGGTGGAGATGACCGGCACCATGCGATCAGGGATGCTGAGAATCACTTTTCCCGCGGACGAGGCTGCGAATCTGTTGGTTGAACCAAACGCGAAGCCTGGGGAGGGCTTCGTTGAAATAAGGCCGGAACGGCACGAGATCGTCGGGTATAACCCGGTTCATCGGCTGTACCAGGGGGCTGGGCAGTCTGCGGGCTTCAGCGGCTACTTCGTGGTTCGCTTCCAGGGTTCGGCAGCGAAATTCGGCACATGGTGCGGCGAAGTGATCACGCCTGACTCCAAGCAGCAGGGTAAAGGATGCAATCGCCTCGGCGCGTATGTCTCGCTGAAGCCGGGATTGGCGCGTCCGTTCCTGGTGAAGGTGGGTACATCCTTTACAAGTGTTGAAGAGGCCGAGAAAAATCTCGATGCGGAAGACAACGGATGGGACTTCGACGTCACGCGGGGGGCCGCTGAGACCGCATGGCGGACGCTGCTGCAACGCATTGAGATTGAAGGCGGCACACCTGCCGAGCAAACGACGTTCTACACGGCGCTGTTTCATGCGTCGCTCGCGCCTCGGGTTGTGAGCGATGCAGACGGAACATACAACGGGTTTGCGCAGGAAGGGAAGCTGCACAAGACTGCCAATGGAGGCGCATACTACGACGACTTTTCGCTGTGGGATACCTTTCGTGCGGTGCATCCGTTGCTGGCGATTCTCGACCCGAAACGCGAAGAACAGATGGTGCAGTCGCTCATCGACAAGGGGGATCAAGGCGGCTTTCTGCCCATCTTCCCAAGCTGGAACAGTTACACCTCGGAGATGATCGGGGATCACGCCGTCGCGGTGATCTATGACGCCTATGCGAAGGGTCTGCGTGGCTTTGACGCGCAGGATGCGTATCGGTTGGTGCGGCAAAATGCAACGGTCACGCCGCCGCGCGCGGATTACGTTGAAGGTAAGGGACGACGTGCGCTCGACTCTTATGATCGCTACGGATTTATTCCTCTTGAAGATGAGGTGCTCGATGCATTCCATCATCATGAGCAGGTTTCGCGAACGCTGGAGTATGCCTACGACGACTTCGTCGCCTCGCAGTTTGCGGAAGCGCTCGGGCATCATGCAGATGCCGAAATGTTGCGGAAGCGTTCAGGTAATTGGAGGAATGTCTTTGATCCCTCAGTGGGGTTTGTTCGTGGGCGTTATAAGGACGGCACCTGGGTTCAGCCCTTCGATCCCAGCAAGCCGGCCTCCTACATCACCGAAGGCGTGCCCTGGCAGTACACCTTTTTTGTGCCGCACGACATTCCGGGTCTCATCAAGGCAACCGGTGGCGACGCAGCTTTTATCGCTAAACTCGACGGTCTCTTTGCCGCGGAGCTGTACAACCAGGGCAACGAGCCGAGCCACGGCATCGCTTATCTTTACAACTATGCCGGCGCGCCTTGGAAGACACAGGAGCGCGTGCGTGAAATTTTGGCGAGCGAGTTTCATACCGGTGCCGCTGGTCTGCCGGGCAACGACGATGCTGGGCAGATGTCTGCCTGGTACGTGCTGAGTGCGATGGGATTTTATCCAGTCTGCCCCGGCACGCCTACTTACGCGCTTGGATCGCCCATCTTCTCGCGAATCGTGATCCATCAGACCAATGGCAAAGACTTCACGGTGGCCGCGCCGAAGACATCGGCGGAGAACCGCTATGTGCAGGCTGTCTTCCTGGATGGAATGCCGATGACCGGAGGCGAGGTCGCACATTCCGCTATTGTTGGGGGCTCGACACTCACCTTTGAGATAGGGCCAACGCCGAAGCTCGCAGGAGCGCCATGAAAGATTGGATTCAGCGCTGAGTCAGATTAAACGCAATGACAAGGAGTAGCAGTGGATCGTAGAAACTTTCTCAAGGCCTCAACTCTCACTGCTGGAGCGACGCTCTTGCCCGAGGTCTTTGCGCAAGTGCCCATGGCGCAGGGACAAAATCTTCGCATGCTGCCGATGAATCGTGGCTGGCGCTTCAGCCCGAAGGTTGTGGAGGGCGACATCAGGCGGGAGTTCGACGATACGGGCTTCACGCGCATTGTGATTCCTCACACCAATAAGGTGCTGCCGTGGCACTCCTTCGATGATAAGGAGTATGAGTTCATTTCGACGTACCGCCGCCATTTCAAGCTGCCACGTACGCAGCGAGGTCAGCGGGTTTTTGTCGATTTCGAAGGGGCGATGACGGCTTCGACGGTGTGGATCAACGGGCAGAAGCTCGGCGAGTACAAGGGTGGTTATACTCCGTTCTCCTTTGAGCTGACGGAGCATGTGGATTGGGCTGGGGACAATGTTCTCGCTGTCCACGTGGACTCGACCGAGCGTAATGATATTCCGCCCTTCGGCTACGAGATCGATTATTTGACCTTTGGTGGGATCTATCGCGAGGTCAATCTGCGTATTGTCCCTGCGCTCTATATCGAAAACATGGTCGCTCGAGCGTTCGATCCACTCACCGACCACCCGACGCTTGAGGTGGAATGCTTCTTTGACTCTTCGGTGGCGATTGATCCTCATCGCTATTCGTGGAGGGTTGAACTCCGTGATGGTGACAAGGTTGTCGCGAAAGAGAATGCGGCGTTAGAAGTGGCTTCACCACAGGCCCACGTTGGATCTCAGACTATCGTGCTGAAGAAACTAGGCTCCATTCAGTTGTGGGAGCTCAACCATCCGAAGCTCTACAGCGTCCATGTGCAGTTAATGGACAGAGACACGCTCAGCGATAGAGATAGCCGCCGCATCGGTTTTCGTGAAGCGCACTTCACGCCCGCTGGGTTCTCGCTCAACGGCAAGATCGTCAAGCTGCGCGGACTCGATCGCCACCAGACGTTTCCGTTCGTCGGCCAGGCGATGCCGGCTCGGGTGCAGCGTCGCGATGCGCAAATTCTGCGTAACAATCTCAAATGCAATATCGTGCGAACGTCGCACTATCCTCAGTCGCGACATTTCCTTGATGCCTGCGATGAGCTTGGTCTTTTAGTGCTGGAAGAGATTACCGGATGGCAGCATATCGGGGACGAGGCGTGGAAGGACATCGCCGTCGACAATGTTCGACGCATGATTCGCCGCGACTGGAACCACCCATCGATCATTCTTTGGGGCGTGCGCATCAATGAGTCGAAGGATGACCACGATTTTTACGTTCGCACGAACGCTCTGGCCCATTCGCTCGACAAGACACGCCAGACTGGGGGCATCCGGTCTAACCTTGCTTCAGAGCTGCTTGAGGATGTGTACACGAACAACGATTTCGGCTTCCCGCTGCACGCGCCTGTGAATCCGCTGTACCTGAACACGGAGTTTGTCGGGCACACCTTTCCGACACGTTCGACCGATAACTCCGATCGCCTGCGCGAGCACACTCTTCGCCACGCGCGCATTCACGATCAGATCGCCTCAGACCCGCAGTTCTCCGGCGGCCTCGGCTGGTGCGCGTTCGACTACAACACGCACGCCAACTTCGGCAGCGGCGATCGCATCTGCTACCACGGAGTTTCGGATATTTTTCGCGAGCCGAAGCCCGCCGCCGGTTTCTACAAATCACAGTGTGATCCGGATGAGGAGATCGTGCTTGAACCGGCGTTTCACTGGGCGCGTAACGACGAGAACACCGGCTTCACCACTGCTGTCGTGTGTTCGAACTGCGATCATCTGAAGTTCTTTCTCGATAGCGGTGATGGCTTCAAACCGCTCACAGAGGCGGACCCCGACAGGGAGCAGTTCCCGCATCTGCGTTATGCGCCCTTCTCGGTTCCGTTCGGAAAGGCGGCCATCCGGGACTGGGGCGATCTGCGCATCGACGGTTATATCAAGGGCGAGAAGGTTATTTCGAAGAGTTACTCCGGCCGCGGTGTGGATCGCAGGTTCGTTGCAGTAGCCGACGATCAGGAACTTCTAGGGGATGGTGCGGACACAACGCGCATCGTGCTTCGCGTGACAGACGAGTTCGATCGCATCAGGCCGATTGCGAATGATCCGATCGTCTTCGAACTGAACGGCCCTGGCCAGATCATCGGCGACAACCCGTTCGCGCTTACCGGGGGAACAGGAGCGATCTGGATTCGAACGACCGAACAGGCCGGAACTATCGTAGTTCGCGCAAAGCATCCGAGACTCGGTACGCAGCAGATCGAAATTAAGGTTACCGCTGCGGCTCCGGAGAACGTGTAAAGGCAGGAGCCCGGTTTCTCAAACTGGCTTGCGATGTGAATGAAATCATGCTGGACGGCTAGTCCTCTTCGAGGTTGGGGCCGTCGCAACTTCTCTCTCATTCGAGTCCTGAACTGGCAGCGTACAAGCGATTTCGCCCTTCGCGAACCTGGAGAATATCAAGTATATGCAAAAGACCAAATCCTTTCGTCTTTCTCTTGCCCTCATGTTGTTCTCCGGCTGTGCCGCTGCTGCCTGCGCGCAGACCGCGGGGCCTTTGCCGCTGGCTAGAACGCCTCCCATGGGCTGGAACAGCTGGAACCACTTTGCCCAGAGGGTAACGGACGCAGATGTGCGGGCTGCGGCGGACGCCATGGTTGCCAACGGTATGCGAGACGCAGGCTATATCTATGTCAATATCGACGATTCTTGGCAGGGCACCCGAGATGAGGGCGGCGTCCTCCGTAGCAACGACAAGTTTCCTGACATGAAGGCGCTGGCGGATTATGTTCACTCGAAGGGACTCAAACTGGGTATCTACTCTTCGCCGGGCGCCAAGACCTGCGCGAAGTACGAAGGCAGTCTCGGCCACGAGGCGCAGGATGCAAAGACCTATGCCGAGTGGGGCATCGACTTTCTTAAGTATGACCTTTGCAGCTATGGCGACGTACTGCGCAAGGAAGGTCATGGCGACGTCGCCGCGGCCTTCCCCCTGCAGAAACAGGCCTATGAGAAGATGCACGAGGCGCTTATCGCGACGGGACGTCCGATTGTCTACAGTCTGTGCCAGTACGGCATGAACAGTGTGTGGGAGTGGGGTCCCGAGGTCGGCGGCAATCTCTGGCGCACCACTGGCGACATCAAGGACAGCTATGAACGAATGTCGCTGATCGGCTTCGCCCAGGCGGGGCTGGCGAAGTATGCGGGTCCCGGTCACTGGAACGATCCTGACATGCTTGAAGTGGGCAACGGCGGCATGAATGACGATGAGTATCGCACGCACATGACCCTGTGGGCCATGCTGGCCGCGCCGCTGCTGGCCGGCAACGACTTGAGCAAGATGAACCCAGAGACGCTGGCGATCCTCGAGAACCGCGAGGCGATCGCTATCGATCAGGATTCCTTGGGCATTCAGGGCGACCGCTTGTCGGCCGTCGGCCCGCTGGAGATATGGTCTAAGCCGCTCTCGGATGGTTCGAAGGCCGTGGCCCTGTTCAATCGTGGAGAATTGCAGACGCCCATCACACTGAAGATGAGTGATGTGAATCTAGGGACAGCGGTCAAACTCCACGATGTGTGGGGAGACAAAGATATTACTGTTCTGAATGGGACCTATACTGCGGTCGTCCCGAAGCATGGAGTGGTATTTCTGCGCATTCGAAACAAGTAGTCATTTCAACATTCAATAACCGTGCCAATATCAGACTGCGCATTCAATTCGCCGAGATTCCAGCCTTCATGAGCGGATGATCGTCGCGAGATTGGACGAGTCGATTGCGCAGGAACTGTAAAACTTCCCTCATGCCGGATCCGGACTTGGCGGAGACCTCGAAGATTTGCATCCCCGGGCGTACGCTCTCGATGTTTCGGCGGGCAGCGGCAAGATCAAAGTCGGCGGCCTCGGCCAAATCCATTTTGGTGATGATGGCCACATCGGAGCTGTTGAAGATGGTCGGATACTTCAGAGGCTTGTCTTCGCCTTCCGTGGCGGAGAGCAGGACGAGGCGGAGATCTTCGCCGAGGTCATAACTGGAAGGGCAGACGAGATTGCCCACGTTTTCGATGAAAAGAAAATCGAGGGTGTTGAGCTGCCATCCATCGAGCGCTCTTTCGATCATCTGGGCGTCGAGATGGCAGATGGTTCCGGTGGTGATCTGGCGGACTTCGGGTGTAGCGCGCTTGAGGCGGGCGGCGTCATTTTCAGTCGCGAGATCTCCGACTAAGGCGGCGACGCGGAAGTCGCCTGCGAGGCCGCCGAGAATTTTCTCAAGAAATGCGGTCTTGCCCGAGCCGGGGCTTGAAACCAGGCCGACGACGCTGACGCCTGACGCCTGGAAGCGCTCGCGAAGCGCGTGGGCGAGGAGGTCGTTTTGCTTCATGACCCTGGCGCGAACCTCCACGATGCGTGTGCTCATGCGGCGACCTCAAGCGAGACGACTTCGAGCTCGCGGCCGGTAACGATAGTCTCACTCGGCGTCTCGCACTGCGGGCAGCAGAGTTGGTAGAGCGACGGCGGCGTGCGGTCCTGGCGGCAGAGGGCACAGTGGATGATGAGTGGAACGGTCTCGATATCGAGGCGCGACTGCGCGAACGGCGTGCCCTCGCAGGCGAGTTCCCAGGCGAAGAGGAGAGCGTTGGGGTCTACACCCGAGAAGGCACCGACTTTGAGGTGCACGACCTGTATGTCATGGAGATCGCGCGCTTCGGATTGCTCGCCGATCTCGTCGATGATGCTGAGAACGATCGATAGCTCGTGCATGAAACGCCTTTCACGCTTGCCGGGCGGCGAGCGGTTACATGGTGCTGATTTTGATGTAGCGCTTAATATCTGGTGCAACCAGGATTGCGACTACGATTGCGGCCAGACCAAAGGCTCCGAGCATAAGTTTTCCTATCATGACGCCACCTCTCTATTGTCCGTAACCAGTACGGGGCTCTGCGACTGCATGGAATGATCCTTGCTTTCGGCGAGGATTCTTACGACCAACTCTTCAATCATGTTGGATGCTTCTTCGACGACGGCTTGCACTTGCGGCGACAGCCCCATGCGGCCTTCGAGCTCGTCGCCGAAGTCTTTTGGTTCGCAGCCGAGCACGAGGATATGGGCAGTGATGGGACCGAGTGAGGCGGCGAGGTTGAGGACGCGCAGAGGGTCCATGCTGTGAGGGTTTAGGTCCATGCCAATTGCGGTCGGGTCGCCAAGGCCGCTGAGATCGGGTTCGAGGACGAAGAGCGTGCCGGCCGCCTGGTTGCGGGGCAGTGCGTCGACGAGGATGACGGTGTGCCACGGGTCGAGGAGTGTGTAAGCGAGGTCGAAGCCGCGGATCCCGAAGTCTTTCACCTGCACCTCGCCGGGAAGGGCGCGGTTCGAGAGGGATCGGGCGACCTCGACGCCGAACGCGTCGTCTCCGAGGAAGATGTTGCCGATGCCGGCGATGAGGATTGTCCGGGTCATGTTGCGGTGTCCTCTATACAGGGCTCGATCTCTTCAGCGCCGAAGAAGAAGCGGTGGCCGGGCTGGCGCATCATGCCGAATTCGCGTCCGGGGTCGTCGTCGAGAACTACGGCGAACTGGATCTGATCTTCGAAGTCCTGCTCGATGGCTTCAATGACGGCGATCTTGCCGGTGAGGGCGAGGTCCATGATGTCGGCCGTCTTTTGCGGCCAGAGGCGGACGCGATCGCCGACGCGGAGCTCGATGCCGAAGACGGTGACAGACTGGGGCGGCGCTTTTTCTTCGTCGAAGGGATTCCACTCGGCTGCGAGGTCGTCGGGTGCGTCGGGATTCATGAAATGTCTCCCTGCGCGTCGGAGTGGATGTCGCGTATCGGGCGGACGATGCCGTGAGCCTTCAGCATCTCTTCGCCGGTGAGGGCCTCAGTGCGCTCGAGGATGCGGCGGGCGCGAGGATCGCCGTGGCGCATCTCGTCCTTCTCGGCGTCGGTGAGGGTGAGGACGCGAAGGGTAAGCATCTCATCCATCTCGGTGCCATCGAAGAAGTCGCCGGCGCTCTCGGGCGAGGTTTTGGGATAGTCGTACAGGATGATGGGCGAGAGAAGGAGGATGGAACGGTCGGGTTGGTCACCGGCAAGGACGGGGAAGACTCCGGTGTTGATGCAGGCTTTGGCGTCGGCAGTGTAGGGGGCGGGAGGTTCGAGGAGAGAGACGAATTCTCCGCCGGTGATACCGAGCAGAAGGTGCGCCGAGACAAGGGCCTGGGGCAATGCTTCGTCACGACGGGCTTTGGCGCCGCTTGAAAGGGGGCTAACGTTTTCGAGTTCGAGGTGTAGGTTGCAGGCGCCGCTGGGCAGACTCTGAGCGTGAAGGGTTAGGGATGCGGCGAGATCGGCTGTCGGTTTGATGTGAAGGGTCGACGGGGAGGTCAGGAGGGCGTTGAGGCTCAGATCGCAGTGGTCCGATGTACGTTCGACGGCTTCATCCCAATCGAGCGATGGGTCGGCGAGGTTAGAGTTCTCGCGCGGCTGGGGCAGGAGTTGGAGGAAGCTGGCCTTGATGTCGAGTGAGGCGTTGTCGCCGGGGATGAGGAGACATTCGGAGAGGAGGCGGAAGGGTTCCTGAGGGCGCTGGGCTTCCGCGTAGATGCGTGGGTAGAGTGTGCCGAAGTTCCAGCGCTGGCGATTTTTGATCGCGGTGGCGCGGTAGGGGTAGAGGATGTATCCCTCGTAGAGGACGGCGGCGGCGATCTTTTCGACGGAGGCAAAGTTCATGCTTTTACCTCCTCGGGGATCTTTGTCGAGGCGTCTGCGGCGGCAAGGGCTTTGGCTATGGCTTGCTCCCAGGTCGGAAGCCCGTTGCGAACTTTGTAGTTATAGAGCTGCTCGAAGGAGTCGCGGCGAAGACAGAGCCAGGCGGAGTTGGGGTGGTGCATCTCCATCATCTCTTTCCAGACGGAGACGGGAAGGCGATAGCTGGACTCGCGGTCCCAGGGGACTTGCGAGATCTGCAGCGCGCCGTCGGGAGCTACATAGAACAGCGTTCCGCTGAACATGACGGTGACTGGGATGTCACCCGAATCGAGGGCGTGGAAGTATTTTGTGGCGGCGACGTTGAAGTCGAAGGTGCAGGGGAGCTCGAGGTCGACGAGCCGTTCGCCGGTAAAGCGCGGGACGGCGACGCTGGTGTTCATCCACAGTAGCGGCTTGACGGTGCGGGCCCAGCGCTCGGGCGTGCCGAAGAGGTCGAGCAGCTTCTCCTGTTCGTTGGGGAGGTAGCGGCGCTTGGCTGGCTCAATCTGAACCTGGCAGCGAAGAGTGATGGCATGGATTGTTTCGGTGGCGGGGAAGTTGGTGATGCGGAGCTTGAGCGCGATCAACGGCGTGGCCGCGTGCGCTACCGCTTCAGCGCCCTCGATCTGGAAGTGGAGCTCAGGCATGGGTGGGCTCCGGCTTCTGGTTCGCGACGGACTCTCTTACTGCGGTGCTGCGGGCCTGCAGGCTCGCGAAGAATTCGTGGATATGTTTCCAGACTTCGGCTCCCCCGGAGAGTCCACGCCAGTGCATGCGGATAAGTCCTACTAGGCGGAAGCACTCGTCGATGGGAACGATGTAGTACAGGTGATTCGCTCCGACGCGGTTGACGAGAAACGTTTCGACGTCGGGCTCCATGGTCTGCAGCGACGGATGCTGGGCGGCTATCTCGGCCCAGGATTCGAGGTTCAGTAGGGACTCGATGGCGCCTGCGGGGCTGGGATACATGGCCATCATCCTGCCGCTCGCTGTGTCGTAGAAGAAAAAGGCAAGGTTGATGGGGATCATGAGGGACTCCCATTGCAGATTCGGCATCTCGAAGTCTGTAAGGGCGCGGATGCGGCGGGGAATGCGCAGGTAGTGGGCTCCGGGCTGGCCGCAGAAGAGCACGGCGCACCCATCGCACGAGCAGGCGATCTCGCGCTTGCGTGGATCGAGCAGATGCTGGTGGACCGGTGCAAGTTCGGCGCTGCAGAGCTCGCAGCGTTCGGCGCCGTCGGCGAGGGGGCGACGGCG
>DATMPD010000184.1:0-11146 GCA_035567955.1 Edaphobacter sp. | reverse complement strand
CGCAAAGCAAAACAATTTGAGCTGTAACGATCTCTTGAAGGAGTACCACAGACCGTATGAATCGCACACTTATTCTTGTCTCCGCACTTGGCGCGGGATTGATGACTACAGCCGGGATGGCGCAGACACCTGCAGCCTCGGCTCCGCCTGCAACTGAGCCGGCCGCTGCATCAGCTCCGGTCACGCCGCAAGCCATTCCGGCAAAGATTGCATTGGTTGCCTTCGAGCAGGCTGTCTTCGCGACGAATGAAGGCCAGAAGGCCGTGCAGGATATTCAAACGAAGTACAAGCCAAAGAAGGATCAGATCGATACCTTGTCCCACGAGGTCGATTCGCTGAAGAAGCAGCTTCAGAGCGCACCGGCTACGCTGTCCGATGCAGATCGTGCCGCTAAGATGAAGGAGATCGACGCCAAAGAAAAACGCCTGACCCATGACGCCGAGGATGCACAAACTGCTTACAATACCGATTTGCAGGAAGCCTATGGCAAGGTCGCGGCAAAGGTCTCAACTACGTTGAAGAAGTACGTCAGCGACAACGGTTATACGCTGCTTCTCGATGTCAGCAGCCAGCAGAGCAACGTCATGTGGGCGAATCAGAGCACCGATGTGACGCAGGCTGTGGTGACCGCATACAACACCTCATCCGGGGTTGCAGCGCCGGTGCCGTCTGCACCATCAGCACCTGCAGCGGCTCGCCCTCATCCGACAACGACGACTCCGAAGCCAGCCCCACCGAAGCAATAGCTTCGGTCACGCTATTTCTGCCTGATCAGGGAAGGGGAGGCTCGAGTCTCTTCTTCTCTTCTGGTGTTCCTCCGGTAGTGTTCGATTCGACCCTGGCGCTGTGGAAAAACTTGTGGATCGCCGGTCACAAGAAAGCGTCAAGAGCGGCTGATTGCTGATTTTCCTTCGATAGGTCCATAAGATATGAACGGCCTAACTGATTGCAAATGATGGAGTTGGTATGGAGGAACCTACCTTTTTCTCCCGCTTTTTGGCTCGCTGCCCTCAAGTATAGCTGTTTCAAGGGTTTCCACAGATCAGGGTTACTACCAGGTTACAATTTTGTGTTCCGAACCATAGGAAAGGTGCGGGATAGGAGCGCGACGCCTCGATCTGTTACATCTGCGTCCCTAAAATTCCGATGATTACTCCTCGCCCACTTTGAGGACTGCAAGGAAGGCCTCCTGCGGGATGTCGACCTTGCCGATCCGCTTCATGCGCTTTTTGCCTTCCTTCTGCTTTTCGAGGAGTTTGCGTTTCCGGCTGATATCTCCGCCGTAGCACTTGGCGATGACATTTTTGCGGATGGCGGTTACGGTTTCACGAGCAATGATTTTGCTACCGATCGCTGCCTGAATGGCGACCTCGAACATCTGCCGCGGGATGAGTTCGCGCATCTTGGAGACGAGCGCCTTGCCACGGTCGTAGGCGAAGTCGCGATGCACGATGATGGAGAGGGCGTCGACGGGATCGCCGCCGATGAGGATGTCCATCTTAACCATGGGAGAGATCCAGGTGCCTGCGAGAACGTAATCGAGTGAGGCGTAACCGCGAGAGACAGATTTGAGGCGGTCGTAGAAATCGAGAACGATCTCATTGAGGGGAAGCTCGTAGGTGAGCATGACTCGCGTCTCGCTGACGTACTCGAAGTTTTTCTGGCGACCGCGCTTATCTTCGACGAGTTTGAGGATTCCACCGACATATTCTTCGTTGGTGAGGATCTTGGCGATGATGACCGGTTCTTCGACGCTCTCTATCTCGGAGGGGTCAGGCCAGCGTGAGGGATTGTCTACTTCGATGACGGAGCCATCGGTGAGCGTGATCTTGTAGCGAACGCCGGGCGCAGTGGTGATGAGATCCAGGTTGTACTCGCGCTCGAGGCGCTCCTGAATAATTTCGAGATGGAGCAGACCGAGGAAGCCGCAACGGAAGCCGAAGCCAAGGGCGACGGAAGACTCGGGTTCGAAGGAGAAAGACGCATCGTTGAGGCGGAGCTTTTCAAGGGCGTCGCGGAGCATGGCGTGCTCATGCGAGTCGACGGTGTATAGGCCAGCGAAGACCATGCTCTTGATGTCTTCGAAGCCGGGAAGGGCCTCCGCGCAAGGATTGTCGACGGAGGTAATGGTGTCGCCAACTTTGGTATCGGCTACATTCTTAATCGTTGCAACAAAGAAGCCTACTTCGCCCGCCGTGAGCTCGGTGATTGCGACGGGTTTCGGGGTCATCACACCCATACTTTCGACGTCAAAGATCTTGCCGTTGGACATCACTTTGATCTTCATGCCCTGACGCAGTTTGCCGTTGACGATGCGGGCGAGGACGATGACTCCTCTATAGGGATCGAACCAACTGTCGAAGATGAGGGCTTGGAGCGGAGCTTCGGGATCGCCTTCCGGAGGCGGCAGCAGTGTGACGACGGCTTCGAGGATCTCGGCCACGTTGAGACCGGTCTTGGCGCTGACAGCGATGGCGTCGTCGGCTGGGAGACCGACAGATTTTTCGATCATCTCTTTGGTGCGCTCTATGTCGGCGCTGGGGAGATCGATTTTATTGATGATGGGAATGATTTCGAGGCCGTTCGAGATGGCGAGGTACGCGTTGGCTAGGGTCTGGGCTTCAACACCCTGTGAGGCATCGACGACCAGAAGGGCGCCTTCGCAGGACGCAAGGGAGCGTGAGACTTCGTAGGAGAAATCGACGTGGCCGGGCGTGTCAATCAGGTTCAACTGGTAGGTATCGCCATCATGCGCCTTGTACATCATGCGGACGGTGTGGGCCTTGATAGTAATGCCGCGTTCGCGCTCGAGATCCATAGCGTCGAGCACCTGGGCCTGCATCTCGCGGGCGGTCAGCGATCCGGTCAGCTCGAGGAGCCGGTCAGAGAGAGTGGACTTGCCGTGGTCAATATGCGCGATGATCGCGAAGTTGCGGATGTGACTTGGATCCATTTTATAGCTGGGTGGCCTCAGTATTCATGTTAACACTCGCGGAGGACGGGAGGCGGCGTGCCGCGCGGAAAGCGTCGAATCGAAAATCAGCATCCAAATCGAGGCCACTACCGCAGTTGCATTTGCTTCGCAAAGCTATCGGGGGCGAGAACAGTAGATGTTTCGATTCGCTATCGATCTTTTGATTCTGCTGTTGCCGGTGAGCGAGTGGACTGAATGATCGCGGCGTGTTGCCATCGTATCTACGCAGCGATGGTTAGGCAGGGGTACTCGCGCCGATGCCGGCGAACGATGGTGTGATAGCGCATTTGCGGGTCGCGCGTCATACAATGAGCAGGACGATGGCTGGATTACCTTTAGGGAAGAACGTGCGGCGGTGGGCACTGGTGGTGAGTTGTGCACCATTGGTCATGCTCGCCGGTTGTCCGCAGGAGAAGACCGCCGCGCCCGGCAAAGCTCCGGCACAGGCGACAGCTCCTGCGATTGCAGCTGGGCCAACTAAAGGGAGTGCAGGGCAGAACAGCCAAGCAGTCGTGCCTCCGGCGCAGGCAGCCGATGCTGCAGCCAGGGCTGCCAAAGTGCAGCAACTGATCAACAATGCGGAGGCGGCGTATCGCAGCGGCGTGGATAACTATCGCTCGGGGCATCTGGATGCGGCGCGCCAGGATTTTGACTCTGCGGTGGATTTGATGCTGACCAGCGGGATGGATTTGAAGACGGAACCGCAGTTGGCCGATGAGTTTGATCATTTGTTGAGTGCGGTGAACTCGCTGGAGATGGCGGCCCTGAAGCAAGGCAATGGATTTTCGCCGGTGCTCGAAGCCGCGCCTCTGGATGCTGCGAATGAGGTTACCTTTCCGGCGAACGCTGCATTGACGGCAAAGGTGACAGCCGAGTTGAAGACGACACAGTCCGACTTTCCATTGGTGGTGAATGACTACGTGGCAGGATTCATCAGCTACTTCTCGAATTCTTCTACTGGTCACGCGCATCTGCTGCGTTCACTCGAGCGGGCTGGAAAGTACAAGGAGATGATTTTGAAGAACCTGCGCGAACAGGGTGTGCCGCAGGATTTGATCTATCTCGCGGTTGCGGAGTCGGGGTTTCAACCCCAGGCGCTAAACGCGCGCTCGGGGGCGGGAGGCATGTGGCAGTTTATGCCGACGGGCGCGTATGGCCTGGCGCGCAATGGGTGGTTCGATGAACGGTTCGATCCGCAGAAATCTTCGATCGCCTATGCGAAGTACATGAAGACGTTGTACAACCAATTCGGCGATTGGTATCTAGCCATGGCGGCGTACGACTGGGGTCCGGGCAACGTGCAACGGGCGGTGATGCGGACCGGCTATGCCGACTTCTGGGAGCTGTACCGGCGCAACGTTCTCCCGGGAGAGACGAAGAATTATGTGCCGGGGATCATCGCAGCGATCATCATGGCGAAGAACCCGGAGCAATATGGGTTGGATAAAGTTGTGCCTGATGCGCCGGTGGTATCCGATACCGTGACGGTGGACTATGCGATTGATCTTCGCCTCGTAGCCGACCTAACTAACTCATCGTTGCTTGAGACCGTTGCGTTGAATCCCAGCCTGTTGCGGATGACGACCCCGCGCGATATGTCATTTGACCTGCACATCCCCGTGGGCACGCTTGATGTATTTGCAACGCGTATCAAAGACATTCCCGAGGACAAGCGCGCCAGTTGGCGCTTTCATGTCGTACGTAGCGGGGAGACCCTCGATGGTATCGCTACCGCTCTACATGCTCATGTAAGTGATATCGCGAGGACAAACGGATTGAAAGTGGATGATGGAGTAGACACAGGAGATGAGCTCGTCATTCCCATTGCAGGGGCAAGCGCCGGTCCGCAGCGGTATGCGGTGCGTCGCGGCGACACGCTGATTACGGTTGCCGATCGTTTTGGAGTCTCGGTGGAGGAGCTGCGGCGATGGAATCATTTGTCGTCAAACGTTGTGAAGCCGGGGAGCTCGCTCGCAGTGGTAGCACCGGTGAAGCTGGCACCGGTTACGCATGTGCGCAAGGCGGCGCGAGGCAAGAAAAGCTCTCATGTCGCGGCAGTCCCTGTTCATGCGGCTTCATCGAACACTGGCGCGAAACATATATCTTCAAAATCGAATTCTTCTTCAAGGGCAACGAAAAAAAGTCTGGCTACACCGAAGCAAACATCGACATCCAAAACGAAATGAAACGCTGCCCGACAAGCTACCCCATGAAAAAGATTGCTTGCCTTCGGTGGCGCTTGGATGCATCCTGTTGCTAGAATCTCGTGCCAGGATGTAACGATGTTTTTCTCTTGCATCGTCCTGTAAGACAATAGCAAAGAGCGGTGGGAAGAACAAAGCAGTGAGGGGAAATGACGATGATGTTCGACGACACGATCAAGCTTTACGCAACCCCAGCAGATGACGACCAACACTACGGCGATGAAGCTGAAGACGACCACGACGATCTGCGCCAACGCTTCGGGGACGACGACGAAGAAGAAGAGGTGACGATGACCTCGGACGACGATGAAGAGGTTGACAAAGGCGAGAATGAAACGCTGCAAGGAACGCACGCTGAGGATGCAACGATCTTCACGCTGCCTCCATCGCCTGTAACAGGCTATGAGCCGGCAACCAAGCCGTCTGAGTTGCCGGTGATGAGCAGCGCCTCGACGAGCGTTGCGAGACCCGTCAAATCAGCAGCCAAGAAGGTGGCTTCTCCGGTGAAGAAGGCTACTCCGGCTAAGAAGGTGACGCCAATGAAATCGAGCGCGAAGAAGGCTAAGCCTGCAAGCAAGCCCGCCGCGAAGAAGGCAGTCGCTAAGAAAGCGGCCGCGAAGAAGACGGCCACCAAAAAGATTGTTGCGAAAAGGGTTATGGCGGGGAAGGCTGCCACATCGAAATCTGCCGCGAAGAAGGTTAGTGCTCGTCGCGGTGGTAAGGCCACTCCTAAAAAAGTAGCCGCAAAAAAGAGCACTAAAAAATCAATGAAGAGAGGTATTACATTGGCAACTAAGAAAGCAGCAAAAAAGGCAGTGAAGAAGGCCGTCAAGAAGGCAATCGTGAAGAAAGCCGTCAAGCGGGCAATCGTCAAGAAGGCAATCAAGCGGGCAATCGTCAAGAAGGCAATCGCCAAGAAGATCGCTTCAAAGAAGTCCTAAGCATTAACGGTACCCAGGCAAGCAAATAGGCCCGGACTCCTCAATTGAGAGCCCGGGCCTTTTTGCGTCTGCGGGTATGGATTTATTTTTTGTTGGCGGCGATTTCTGCCAGGACGTCGGTGCTGTGGACGTTGGGATCGACCTTCTCCCAGACCTTGACGATCTTGCCGGAGGGCGAGATGAGGAAGGTGTCGCGGGCGGCGTACTTCATATCGCCGTGGGTCATAAGCGGGACACCGTAGGCGTCGACGACCTTATGGTCGGGGTCGGCGAGGAGTTTGAAGCTGAAGGTGTCTTTGGAGCACCATGCCTTGTGGCCTTCGACGGTATCGAGGCTGACGCCGAGTACAACTGCGTTCAGGGCATCGTACTTGGCCATGTCACGCTGGAAGTTGTGGGCCTCGATGGTGCAGCCCTGGGTCTGGTCCTTGGGGTAGAAGTAGAGGACGACCCACTTGCCCTTGTAGTCGGAGAGGCTGACGGGCTTGTCTTCCTGCGAGGGCAGGGTGAAGTTGGGCGCTGCAGTTCCAGCCTGTGCTACGTCTGCCGCGGCCGCTGCATGGGCCTTGATGCCGTAGCCGCATGCTGAAACTACGCCGATGATTACTGCGATCCAAACTGCTTTGCGCATGGTGTTTTCCTTTTGGTGAGTCTTTTGTGTAAGACGGGTGTAAGCCGCATAAGATGCAGACCTTAGTGGGTCGCGCTGCAATTTTACTCTCTGCTCATGGGCGCTTCACAGGGCCGTGACAATATCTTTACAACTCCGCTGCCCCGATGGATTCAACCAGCAAAGATGGCGATGCCGGCCTGGTCTGCGGCGGTGATGACGGCTGCTGGGTCGAAGAGAAGCGTCTTGCCTGCTTCGACGGCGAGGCAGGTTGCCCCTGCGGACTGCATGACGCGAATCGTCGCGACACCGATGACGGGAACATCGAAGCGCATGTCCTGATTGGGCTTGGCTACTTTGACGACGGTGAGGGAGCGGCTTAAGGTCGTCGGGAGGTTGGTGCCGGCGGCTATGTCCGGAGTGCGGAAGAGCTCGCCGGCGCGGGCGATGGTGGCGTCGGTGCCTTCCATGGCCTCGACGGCGACGCAGGCCTGGGCGGCGATGACGACGGTCTGGCCAAGGTCGTAAGTGGCGATGGCCTGGGCGACGGTGCGGCCGTAGGCGATGTCCTTCTGCTCTTCTTCGTCGGGTGCGCGCTGAGTGAGAATGCCGGGTTTTGCGAGGAGGGGTTCGAGATAGGTGGTGGAGGAGATGAGCTCGATGCCCTCGTCGCCGAGAACCCTGGCGATGGCGCCGAGGAGCATATCGGTGTTGCGGGTGCGGAGGTTGAGGAGGAGCTTGGCGAGGCGCCAGTCGGGACGGATGCTGGAGAAGATCTGCTTGTGCTTGACCTGGCCGGCCATAACGGCTCGGGTTACGCCTTCGGCGTGAAAGGTTTCGATGAGGCGGGAGAGCTCGCCGAGGGAGAGCCAGTGGACGTGGATGTCGGGGTCGGCGGCGGCGCGGGCGTTGATGTCGGGGTCGGTCTCTTCGTTGATGGCGGCGACGACTACGGTGAAGTTGTGGGCGCGTGCGGCGTCGAGGAGGAGGAAGGGGAAGCGGCCGTTGCCGGCAATGAGGCCGAGTTTCGACATTCGCTCTACTCTAGCTCAAGTTGGAAAAGTGGACGGCTGGGTGAGGGTGCTTTCGTGAGGCGATCCAAGTCAAGGGCATTGGTGTGACCAATCTGCTGTGGAAAAAAGCCATGTTCGGTATTTGTGGTGAGTTGTGGTGTTTTGTGGTTGATTTCCGGCTTTCCTTGGATTGATCTCCGTTTGTATCGGCATTTACCGGGTCTTGCGCAGGTGGTTTTTCTGCGAAAAACGTGGAGGGATTGTGGTGAATTGCGTGGTTGATGTGGAGACAAAGATGGTGGTGAGGAGGTCGATGGCGGTTCGGCCGCCACTCCTGACGTTTCTCGTCAACTTGCCGGCTTGAGGAACCGAAAGCCTCGCCGACTCTCGGCCACTAATGTTTGTGGCGCGCATCCTCATCGCGCCTTGCTCCCACGCGACGAAGCCCTTGCCGGAAGCCAGCCCTGTCTCTACGCTTTGTCGAGCACAAGATGGGTCGCGTATTCCGAAGTCTTGCGTTCGGTTATGGAAAACCCCAACGCATGAAGGTCCAGACCATCGAACAGCAGTTCTCCGTGACCGAGAAGAACGGGTACCGACGCGATGTGGAGAGAGTCGATTAGGCCAGCTCTTAGATACTGCCGCACTGTGGCCACGCCGCCTCCGATCTTGACGTCTTTGCTGCCGGCAGCCTTCTTCGCAAGGAGCAGCGCCTCCTCGAATCCGCCCGTCACAAAGTGGAAGGTGGTTCCCCCTTCCATCACCAGAGGTTCACGCTTGTAATGCGTGAGAACGAAGGTGGGTGCGTGGTATGGCGGATTTTCACCCCACCAGCCCTTCCATGAGCCGTCTTGCCATGGGCCGCGCACCGGACCGAACATGTTGCGGCCGAGGATGAAGGCACCGAAGTTCTCCATCGCCCGCTGAGCAAACATATCGTCTACATCTCCCGAGGTTCCCCCCTCCTTCCCGGCCATGGAGCAAAAGGTCTTCGTATGAAAGAACCACTGAAAGATCTCCGGTCCCCGCTTCCCCAGCGGATCGTTCAGGCTCTGTTCGACCCCAGCGCTGAAACCGTCCAACGAAACACCAAATCCCGCTACCCGAACCTTTGACATCCCATTCCTCTCTCACTGTGGTTGTGCTGACTCTCGTACATTTCAGTGTGCGATGAACTTACGCCGTCGCTGCTCGCTCGCGTTCGTGATTTCAGTCATATCGCCGGTCGGACGGATCTCGAAAATCGTCCCATACTTTACCGCCGGATGCTGCGACATGAGTTGAATCGCATGATTCATGTCGCGCGCCTCAAGCACAAGAATGCCGCCCAGTTGTTCCTTGGTTTCGGCATAGGGACCGTCGGTGGTCGCGACTTTGCCGTTCTTCCAATACAAGGTCAACGCTGTTTCACTGGGTTGAAGGGCTTCTCCACCAACGAAGTGCCCGTTCACGCGAAGATGGTCGTCATACTCGAAGCATTCATCGAACATTGCTTCTCGCTCTTGCTCGGTCATGGCCGCGTGTCTTGCTGGATCGTAGTATCCCAAACAGATGTATTTCATCGGTCTCTCCTTATGTTTTTGCCACCAGCGCAGCCCGCGCACTGGATTGTTCACCCTATAGTCGTCCGGGAAAGGGGAATTCGACAGCAGAGCAGTTTTTTTATTTCAACTCCTCGAGCCGCCCCGAAAGGAACCGCCGCTCCGCCTGCTGCGGAGCAAGCGCAAGCGCCTTCTCATACGATGCACGTGCTTCCGGAAGCCGCCCTAGCCTGCGACACAGATCCGCACGGGCGGAGTGCGCAAGGGAATAATTGGCGAGTTCCTCGCGCGCCAGAAGGTCATCGATGAGACAAAGCCCCTGGGCCGGACCTTCGTGCATGGCGACGGCAACTGCACGGTTGAGTTCCACAACCGGAGATGGCTGAATCCGCATCAGCCGGTCGTAGAGCAGCGTGATCTGGCGCCAGTCCGTGGACGCCGCCGAGGAACTCTCTGCGTGAACTGCCGCGATGGCGGCCTGCAGGGTGTAAGCACCGAAACGGTGCGATCGAAGGGCGCTCTCGGTGAGAGCGATGCCTTCGGCGATCTGATCTCGATTCCACAGTGACCGATCCTGCCGGTCCAGAAGAATCAGTTCTCCTTCTGCAGAACTCCGAGCGGCGCGACGCGATTCCTGCAACAGCATGAGCCCCAACAGGCCCATGACCTCGGGTTCGGGGAGAAGGTCGAGCATAAGTCTACCCAGACGGATCGCTTCGCGGCTCAATTCAGCGCCTGTTGCTTCCGCTGAATAACCAGCGTTGAAGACCAGGTACACCACCTGAAGTACAGCCCCCAACCTCGCCGATAATTCCTGCGAAGCCGGCACCTGGTAAGGAATCGCCTTATCGCGGATTACGGCTTTCGCGCGAACGATGCGTTGAGCAAGCGTCGCCGGCGTAACCAGAAATGCCCGCGCAATCTCCTCCGTTGTCAGGCCGCAGACTTCACGTAGTGTGAGCGCAACCTGCCCCTCCGATGGCAGCGCAGGATGGCAGCACGTGAAGATGAGACGAAGACGATCGTCCTCCAACTCTTCTTCCTGGGGCACTTCATCGACGCGCGCTTCGAGTTGGAGTGCGATGTCGCTCTGTGCGGCGTCGAAGCGTGCCCGCCGGCGCATCACGTCGATGGCCTTGAATCGCCCGGCCGATATGAGCCAGGGGCGCGGCTTGTCGGGAAGGCCGGTCTGCGGCCAAGTCTCCAGGGCGGCAGCGAAAGCCTCGTGCATGACCTCTTCGGCGAGATCGAGATCGCCGACCAGGCGCACCAGCGTAGCCAGAATTCTGCCCGATTCCGACCGGTAAAGAGTCTCTATGGTCCTACTCAGATCTTCGGGCGCATTCGGCGGCATGCATGTCAAACTAGCAAACGGATAGGCTCGACACAACTGCAGTTGGCCGTTTCTCGACCGATCTTCCAGTAATAGGCTAATGACTGATTATGGGCAGCTTTGAACTAGCAAGCCAAAATAGATCCTAGTAAAAGGGCGCAGGGTCCTGCGATCCACTTTGACGAGTTGTCGCCATGTCGGACTAGTGACCCCGATTGAAATGGCGATATCAGGCCTTAGCGCGTTTCCAGAATTGTTTTTGGAAATGCGAGTTGGCGATTTGCCGTCAATCCAGATGCATCGCTAACGAAAAGCCCGTTTTTGGGAACCTATCAAGTTGGAGCGTCAGAAATACAATTTGAATGCCCGCTTGTTTCGAAATCGCTGCTCTAAACTGAATCGATGGATTCCGGTTGCGGGCTTATCCACGACTCGATTGCCGACTTCTCTCCGAGAACCAGAAAAGGAAGCTCAGAATGAGAAAGCTCAGACGCACTGCTAGCTTCCGGAGGGCCGACGATCCGGGAATA
>DATMPD010000183.1:0-7074 GCA_035567955.1 Edaphobacter sp. | reverse complement strand
AACGCGAACGGCCGCGTCACTACCGCCACCGTTAACGCCCCCATCTCGCTCGCCAGGCTTGCAATCACTGGAGCAGCACCTGTTCCGGTCCCGCCGCCCAGCCCGGCAGTTACAAACACCATGTCCGCGCCCTCGAGCGCCTCGATAATCTTGTCCGAATCCTCAAGCGCCGCCCGTCGTCCTACATCCGGATTCGCTCCCGCTCCAAGCCCGCTCGTTAGTTTCACTCCGAGTTGCAGCTTCACCGGAGCGTTCGACATCTGTAGCGCCTGCACATCCGTATTCGCCGCAATGAACTCGACCCCTACTACATTCGCCGCAATCATGCGATTGACGGCGTTATTCCCACCCCCGCCAACACCTATCACCTTGATCCGCGCTCCATGCGGAATCTCGTCATGGTAGTGGATACGAAGGTCGTCATTGGGCAGATTGGGCATGGCAGCAGGTACTCCTTAAAGATTTTTTAATTCTCCCACCTAAGACCTCAACGTACGACCCTCGTTTTCCACTACACGTACCATCAATGGTTCAACTCCCCGCAGAGACAACGGCTCGCAAATGCGCGCGACCCCGAACGCGAGATAAATCGACAGGATCGAAATGCCGGTGAAATGGTTGGGCAAGCGTGTTGGGATCCGGTGCTCCCTGGGTTGAGATTGTTTACCGAAGTTGACGGGGAATTACCTGCGATAAACTGGAGAACTGCAGATTGAGATTATGCTCCGGCTTGCGCTGGAGTGTATGCAAGGGTGAGATGAGTTTGTTGCTCCAGATATTGTTTTGGGTCGCGATGTCCGGCACGTTGACCTCCACGATCTATTGCCTGATGGTGATCGCGGCTGCGGTGCGCTTTGGCGTGCGGAAACGGCGGGAGGATCGAGCGGAAGCGACGTTTCTGCCGCCCTTGAGCGTATTGAAGCCGCTGCATGGGATGGAGCCCGGGCTGGAGCGGAACATCGAGACTTTTTTTGAGCAGGATTATCCAGAGTTCGAGTTGCTGTTCTGCACACGGCAGGAGAGTGACGAGGGCCTGCAACTGGCGCGACGTGTAGGCGCGCGGTATCCGTGGGTGGACGCGCGATATGTGACGTGCGGTGAGCCTACACCGAAGTTTCATAATGCGAAGGTGTATTCGTTGGCGAGGCTGGATTCGGTGGCTAAGCACGGGTTGTTTATTACAAGCGATGCGGATGTGCGGGTGACCAAGGATTATCTGCGACGGATGGTGCAGAATCTGAAGGATCCCCAGATGGGGCTCGCGTCGTGTGTGTACCTGGGAACGACGGATGCGGGGACGAAGGCGGGGTTTTCTGCCCAACTGGATGCCGTGGGCAAGAGTGTGGAGATGACCTCGGGCGTGCTGGTGGCGGACATGCTGGAGGGTACGAAGTTCGCGCTTGGCGTGTCGATGGCGGTGCGGAAGGATTCCTTTCAAAAGGCTGGCGGGTTTGAAGAGTTGGGGCAGTTTTATGCCGATGATTTTGTGCTTGGGAATCGGCTGGCGGCACAGGGAGTTGGAGTGCAGATGGCGACTCATGTGATCCGGCTGATGGTGCAGGACACTCCTTTTGGGCTGTCATTCCGGAACCAATTGCGATGGATGCAGAGCACAAGGCGGTCGCGGCCATGGGGGCACATGGGGTCGGGACTTACCTTTGCGGTGCCGTTCGGGTTGCTGGGACTTGTATGGGGATTACTGAGTGGCCATGCGATTCTGGGTCTGTTGTGGCTGACTGCGACTGTCCTGAACCGGTGGGTGCAGGCAGGGGCGATCCTGCGGGTGCTGGGGGATGGGAGCTGGATTCGAGGTATGTTGTTGTATCCATTGCGTGATTTGTTGGGATGCGTGCTTTGGCTGGGGAGCTATGGGGGGGACAAGTTTTACTACCGGGGAAAGATATATACGCTGAAGGGCGGGGGGCGTGTGGAGGAGCCGCAGTAGGGTGGGCTGAATTTTCCGGACCTCGGGGGACTAAAATGCGTCAAAGTAAAGGGTCTGGGGTTATCTGACTAGAGATCCATATACAAGACGTCGCCAGGCGATTTGAAGCAGGCGATTCACACTGGCTGGCGTGCTGCCAGTCCATTGGAGGCGGTTGATGTCCGCAGTGCATTGGGGTCTGTTGTTGGTCGGGCTATTTGGCCTGTTTACCTCGAGTGTCTTCCTCGGAATGGTTTTGATAGGAGCCCAGCGGTTTTGGCGCGCGGCCGTGCGGGAGGACGTTCGCTTGGGAGAGCAGCCGGAGTTTTTGCCGGCGATCAGCCTGTTCAAACCGCTGCATGGAGACGAGTTTGGACTGGAAGCGAATCTGCGGACGTTCTTCGAACAGGATTATCTGGCGCATATCGCGGCTGCAGGGGGCGTGCCTGTAGAAAACGGTGTGTCACGTGTAGAGCTGCTGTTTTGCGCGCGCAGCGACGCCGATGAGGGGTTGGAGATTGCAAGGCGGGTGGCTGCGGAGTATCCGGAGATTACGACGAGGTTTGTGACCAGTGGAACGCCGTGGGCGGCGAATGCGAAGGTCTGCTCGCTGGCGGCGATGGCCAAGGTGGCGACCCATGATCTGTGGGCAATCAGCGACAGCGATGTGCGTGTAACTCCGGATTACCTGCGGCGGATTGTGACGCCGTTTGCCAATGAGCAGGTGGGCTGCGCGACCTGCTTGTACCGTGGCGTGGCGATGAAGGGTGGTCTCTGGTCGCAGCTGGAGGCTGTGGGGATGACGATTGAGATGAGTTCGGGCATCTGCGCGGACAGCGTGGTGGAGCCGGTACGGTTTGCGCTGGGTCCGACGATGGTGACACGGCGAGAGCGTGTGGAGGAGATGGGCGGGTTCGAGAGCATGGCCGATTATTGCGCAGATGATTTCGTGCTGGGCAACCGAATTGCAAAGAATGGACACAAAGTAGTGCTGAGCGGGCATGCAATCGATCACATGGTGTTGCAGGCGGACTTTGTGGACTCTATAAAACACCAGGTGCGGTGGATGAAGAGCACGAGGTTCTCGCGACCGAAGGGGCATTTGGGAACGAGTTTGACGTTCGGGGTGCCGTTCGGAGTGACCGCGTGGGCCGGGGCGTTGATGTTGGGGATGCCGGTGTTGGGTTGGTGCGCGCTGCTTGGAAGCGTGCTGGGAAGAAGCGTTCAGGCTTGGGTGGTGGGAAGGTATGTTGTCCAGGAAAGGCGCATCTGGACTGCAATGGTTTTGTTTCCGTTGCGTGACTTGATCGGCCCGTTGATCTGGGCGTTGAGTTATGCGAGTAACCGGATCCAGTGGCGAGGCGAGATCTATGAGCTGGCGGATGGAGGCCGGATGCGCCGCGCTGCGGGAAGCAGAGCTCCTTTGGCGACCAACCAGTTCGCCTCCAATCATGAGCGCCGGTAGGGGGGATTCAGTGGTTGGTGAGGATTGTCTTTCCGCCGGCGCTGGCGAGGGTGTGAACGGCGCCGTAGCGGTCCAGGTCGGTGATGCGAATGATGGGGTTGTAGGTGAAAAGGAAGATGCGGCGAGGGCTTGCCCAGAGCTGGTGGAGAGAGTCCTCTGTCTCGAAGATCGGTGGGGAGTCGGGCCAGAAGCTGCCGTACCATAAGCCGTTGACGCGGCCGTTGATGAGGTGGACCTGCTGGCCGGTGTAGAAGATCAGGGTTGAGCCGGAGGTGAGTTCGCCGTCGATGATGATGAGGTCGTCGAAGCGTGGCTGCGTCTGCCGGGCTGGGGTTTGCTGGGCTTGGTCGATGGCGAGCGCGAGACCCTTTGAGCCGAGGATCGGGTAAAAACGGGCGAGGCCTTCATGTGCGGCGAGGAGGGTGATGGTCATTGCTGCGGCGAGGGTCAGGTTGGCTGCGTACGTGCGGCCTTTGCGGCGCAGGAGATAACTGCCCAGGCCGACGCCTGACATGCCGAGGGCGGTGGCGGCGAGGGGGCCGCGGAAGAAGCCCATGGCGGCTGTGGTGAGGTCGGTGACGTGGCTGAGGGAGAGATTGTAGGCCTCGGTGCTTCCGGCCATAGCGAGAACAGAGACGATGTCGGTGCCGGAGGCGGGGCGGGGAGCGGTGACGGCGAAGTAGCCGCAGAGGATGGCGACGAGGGTAGTGAGGGGGACGAGGGCGTAGAGGTGCCAGGTGAGAACGCTGCGGTTCGTGGCGGGGCTGTGGATTCCGGATGAGGTGCATTCTGCGCGGGAGAGGATGGCGCCGATCATAAGGGCGAGAGCGGGGAGGGCGGGGAGGCTGTAGTACTCCTGGCGGTTAGAAAGGGTGAAGAAGCCGAGGACGAGGAGAGCCCAGAGTAGTAGTGACAACGAGGCTTCGTGTTCGCGAGCCGTAGCGAGGGCGAGGTTTCGCAGAGCGCGAATCTGATTGGCGACGGCAGTGGGGAGGAAGAAGGCCCAAGGCATGATCCAGAGAGCGAGATAGAGCCAGAAGAGCCACACGGGCGTGAGGCCGTAGTCGTGGGGAATGCGTTTTGAGAGGAAGCGGGCGATGTGTTCGTTGTAGAGATAGAACCAGGTCCAGCCTGCCTTTGCGGGAAGTCCGAGGCCTGGGGGGAGGGCGATTGGTGGGTTGCGGAGGGCGGCGAGGATGTGCCAGGGGGCGGCCAAGGCGAGGAAGACGGCGGTGCCTGGGAGCGGGTGGAGTCTTAGGAGGAGGCGAAGTTGTCTTGTTATCGCGAGGTAGAGAAGGACGAAGCCTATGGGGAAGATGAGGCCTATCAGACCTTTGGTGAGGACGTTTAGGGCCATGACGGCGGCAAAGGCCAGGGACGGACGGAGGGCGCTTTGTGAGGGGATCGCTTTAATGCGGTCCAGCGCGATGAGGAAGAGATGGACGGCCAGGGTCATCCAGAGGGCGAGGAGGATGTCGGGGATGTAGAAGCGGGTGTAGAGGTAGGGGCCAATGCTGGTGGCGAGGGCGAGAGCGGCGTAAAAGCCTCCGCGGTCGGGGTTGGCAGTGGGGGAGATTGCTGCAAAGAGGCGGATGCCGAGTGCGTAGGTGGCGAGGAGGAGAGCGAGGACGGCGAGGGCGAGGGGAAGGCGGGCGGCCCAGTCGTAGATGCCGAACAGATGCATCGAGCCGGCGGCCATCCAGTAGAGGAGGGGTGGCTTGTCGAAGAAGCGAATGCCGTTGATGTAGGGGGTGACGTAATCGTGACGCTGCATCATCTCGCGGGCGATCTCGATGTAAATGGAGTCGACGTCGTCGAGCAGACCGGGGGTGAAGAGCCCACCGATCTGCAGGATGAGCCAGGCGAGGACGAGGATGGCGAGGGAGCGGAGGCTCCAACGGCGGGGTGCGGCAGCGGGTTGGGGTGGGACTTCTTGCACTGGGTTTCTTTTGCGGGGTGAGATTAGTGTCGCATGCGATGTTGGTGGGCGAGTTGGCGAAAGCGGTCGTGCTTCGCACGATGCCCGCATCTCAGAATCTAGGTGGAGCACCCGGCTGGTTGTCAGGTCTTAGTTGTCCGATCGCCGTTTTCGGTGATCGATTTCTGACTGAGAACTGATCACGGAGAACTGAGAACTGTTGTTGTCGAGGGGGCGATCGGTGTAGAGGGATTTGCCGGCGCTTTCCTTAAGGAGGATTTTGGTGTTGCCGAGCAGGCGGTCGACTTCGTCGCGTTTTTCGATTGGGACGAAGAGAATCTTGCGGTCCCCTTTGCCCCAGGTGGCGACAAGGTCTTGTGACGTGAGGAAGATGGGTAGGGCGTCGGGGAAGGTGCTCCCGAAGAGCATAGAGGTAGAGCGGCCGTCGACGAGAGAGACGTCCCGGCCGAGGTAGAAGGGGATAGAGGAGCCGTAGGCTTGGTCGCCGTAGAGGAGAACTTTGTTCCGGGTCGAGATGGCGTGAGTTGCTTCGAGTTGCTGGATGGTTTCGGCGAATGTCTTTGAGGAGAGCATTGGTGCGAAGCGGGCGAAGGCGATGTGAGCGGCGATGAGGAAGATTGCTGAAGTGAGGGCGATGGCAGACGTGGCGGCTAGATGACGGCGTTGGGAGCGGAGAAGCCAGGCTGCGGTGGGGCCGAGTGCGAAGGCAAGTGCCGCGAGCGTCGCGGGGAGGCGGAGGGCGGCGAAGCTGGGGCCGGTTAGATCGAAGAGGGCGGACATGGAGAGTGTGTAGTTGCCGACACCGCGGTGGGCGAGGAGGTCGCCGATGTCGGGGACGAACGGAGTGTTGCGTGAGACCCAGAGGCCGTAAGCGAGGGTGAGAGCTATGGCGATGCCGAGAACCGTGAAGGTGGCGTGGGCCATGGTGATCCAGCGGTAGGAGGGACTATTTTCTGAGTACGTCTTCTCGGCGTGGGTGAGCGCGGCGGCGATGAGGAGCAGGAGTGGAAGGTAGGCGGGGAAGGTGTAGTACTCCTGATTGGTGGAGAGCGAGAAGAAGACGAGAACGACGGTGGCGAAGAGACTTAGGAGGAGGGTGGTGCGCTGCGTGAAGGTGAAGGTGGGGAGGAGAGGGGTGCCAAAGGGGGAGTTGAGCTGGCGTTGGCGAAGCTCATAGACGAGGAAGATGAGCAGAGCGGCGAAGACGGTGAAGAGGTAGGGGATGTGGACGGTGTCTCGTAGGAAGATACCGACGGCGACGACGGCGAAGGGTTGCCAGTAGGAGATTCGGTTGGCGAGTGGGTTGGCCTTGTTGAAACGGCCGAAGCTTGTGACGGCCTGGCGGAAGAGGACGCCACAGAAGAGTGACCAGGGGAAGAGCCAGACGAGGTGGAGGGTCCAGTAGAGATAGCTGGGGAGCTTGTTGTAGTCCATCGGGTAGCGGCGACCGAGGAAGCGGAGGAAGTGCTCGTTGACGAAGTAGAACCAGAAGAATCCGTGGCCGTCCATGCCTCCGGTGTTGCGGAGGCCGGCGAGGATGTGCCAGGGAGCGGCGATGAGAAGGAAGAGGAGGGTGCCGGTGAGGGGCTTGAGCTGGCGCCATCGTTTGTAGTCTCCGGTTAGGGCGAGGTAGAAGATGGCGGCACCGAAGAAGAAGACGAGAGCTACGAGCCCTTTGGTGAGGACGGCGAGGGCCAGGGCGGCCCACATGAAGTAGGCGTGAGTGGCGGGCGAGAGGCGAAAAGC
>DATMPD010000182.1:0-3867 GCA_035567955.1 Edaphobacter sp. | reverse complement strand
CGCGGCCGAAGCTCTATGACTGGTTCCAGCCTGCTCCGGAGTGCCTGGTGCGGGAAGGACTTCGCTTTGGAATAGCAGAGCGGACCAGCGCGGAGGGTGAGGTGGTCCGCGGGGTCGATGCGGGTGAGTTGGATGATCTGGTATCCGCGATTCAGAAGGCTGACGTCGATGCGGTGGCGCTGTCGCTTTTGTTCTCCTTTGCGAACTCGAAGAATGAGAGAGAAGTAGCTGCGGCGCTGGAACGGCTTGGGCTGCCGCTGTCGATCTCGCACCGCATCCTGCCTGAGTTTCGCGAGTATGAACGCGCATCGACGGTGGTGGCCAATGCGTATCTTGCCCCGAAGATGGGAACGTATTTGACGGGCCTCGCGCAAAGTGTGGAGAGCGGATATGAGAGGGCGCGTCTGGAGGTGATGCAGTCGTCGGGAGGCATCATTTCGGCGAAGCTGGCGGCGGCCGAGCCAGTGAGGACAGTTCTCTCGGGGCCTGCGGGCGGCGTGATTGGGGCCTACAAACTGGCAACGCTCGCGGGTTTTGATCGCATCATCGGCTTTGACATGGGCGGCACTTCAACGGATGTATGTCTTGTGGACGTGAGCACGGGAGGGTTGCACATCAGCAATGAGTCGGTGGTGTCGGGAATTCCGATTGGCGTTCCGATGCTGGATATCCACACCGCTGGTGCGGGGGGCGGATCGATTGCGCGCTTTGATGCGGGCGGGATGCTGCGCGTGGGGCCGGAGTCGGCGGGGGCGATGCCGGGGCCGATCTGCTTTGGCCGGGGGGAGCAGCCAACCGTAACCGACGCGAACCTCGCGCTGGGGCGGCTGGATACGGAGCGCTTTCTTGGTGGCTCGGTGAAGTTGGTTTACGAACGCATGATGCTTTGGATGGAGAAGGCGAAGGGATCGATCGCGACGGTGCAAGACTTTGCAGCGGGCATTGTGCAGGTGATTGAGACGTCGATGGCCAAAGCGATACGCGTTATTTCGGTGGAACGCGGGTACGATCCACGTGATTTTACGCTGGTTGCTTTCGGTGGCGGAGGGCCGGTGCATGCGTGTTCGCTGGCGCATGTTCTGCGGGTGCCGCGGGTTCTGGTGCCTGCTCTGCCTGGGGCGCTGTCGGCGGTGGGCATTCTGTTGGCCGATACGATGCGGGAATACTCGCGTACGGTGATGCTGCCGATTGATGCCTCGTTTGAGGCGGTCTTCGCTGAATTAGAAAGACTGGGCGCGGAAGAGTTCCGAGTGGAGGGCATGACCGGACAATCCTTTCGGTCGGTGGACGTGCGCTACAAGGGACAGGGATATGAGTTGAATGTGCCATACGGTCCAGAGATGGCGGCGCAATTTCACGATCTGCATCAGCGCCGCTATGGATTTGCGAACGAGATCCGGGCTCTTGAAGTGGTGAATGTGCGTGTGCGGATGGTTAGCGCCGCCGAGGCCTTTGAACCCGTTGTGCAGTCTCTGCAGGAGGGTGATGGATCGCATGCGCTGATTGGAGCGCGGCTGGTTTATTTCGATGGCAGATTTCAGGAGACGCGTATCTACGGCCGCGAGCTGCTGCGTCCGGGAGATACCTTTGCCGGTCCGGCTATTGTTTCTGAGTACAGCTCCGCTACAGTACTGCCGCCGGGAGACGTTCTGCGGGTGGATGGCCTGGGCAATCTGGTAATCGAGGTGCATTGATGGAGCGGACCAAAGAGGTTCGGGACGATATTCGAGACCCCATCGAGCTGGCGATCTTTCAAAGCAGCATCCATTCGATTGCCGAAGAGATGGGTGCAGCGCTGCGGCGTACATCTATCTCGCCGAACATAAAGGAAAGGCGCGACTATTCCTGCGCACTCTTTGATGGCCGGGAGCGGGTGATCGCGATGGGAGACCACATGCCGGTTCACCTGGGTGCGATGCCCATGTCGGTGAAGGCGGTCGTGGATTCGATGGCGCTGGAAGAAGGCGACGTTGCGATTTTGAATGATCCGTATGCGGGGGGAACGCATCTGCCCGACATCACTCTGGTGCTCCCCATCTTCATCGAAGGCGGCAGCAAACCGGCGTTCTATGCGGCGTCGCGTGCCCACCATGCTGATGTTGGGGGAATGTATGCAGGATCGATGGGACCGGCACAGGAGATCTACCAGGAAGGCATTCGCATCCCTCCGATTCACCTGATTCGCAAGGGTGTGATGTGCGAAGACATTCTGGCACTGTTCCTGGCCAATGTGAGAACGCCGGTGGAGCGCGAGGGGGATCTGGCGGCACAGATCGGCGCATGCCGCGTGGGCGAACGCAGGATCAAGGAAGTTGTCGCCAAGTATGGTCTGGCGAAGGTAAATGACCTGGTTGAGGAGCTGCTTGCTTACTCGGAACGACTGATGCGCGCGGAGTTGCGCAAGATGCCTGCAGGAGTGTTTGAAGCAGAAGACTTCCTCGATAGCGATGGAGTCACAGACGATCCGATTCGCATTGCGGTGGCGATCAGGTTTGATCCGTCGGAGAGTTCGGCGGAGATCGATTTCGCAGGATCGTCACCGCAGGTGAGGGGAAGCGTGAATGCCGTCTTTCCTATTACATATTCCGCTTGCTTCTATACGTTGCGTTGCCTGCTGGGCGAAGATGCGCCGGCTACGGCAGGGTTGATGAACTCGGTGAAGGTGCTCGCGCCTAAGGGAACGATTGTGAATGCTCAACTGCCCGCGCCGGTAGCAGGCGGGAATGTGGAGACCAGCCAGCGCATCGTGGATACGTTGCTGCGAGCGTTGGCACAAGCCTCGCCGGATCGTGTGCCTGCGGCAAGCTATGGGACGATGAGCAATCTAACGGTAGGCGGCGTGGACCATCGCACGAATGCCCCCTTCACCTACTATGAAACAACGGCCGGGGGGATGGGCGCCCGTCCCAACATGAATGGAATTGATGGCATTCATTGCCACATGACCAACTCGCTGAACACTCCGATCGAGGCGCTCGAGTACGCGTATCCCTTCCGTGTGCGGTCGTATGGGTATCGGCGAGGATCGGGAGGGAAAGGAAAGTTTCGCGGTGGAGACGGTTTGGTGCGCGAGATCGAACTGCTGGTATCCGCGCAGGTGACTTTTCTTTGCGATCGGAGAAAGTTCTCTCCCTATGGGCTGGCAGGTGGGGAGAATGGAGCGACAGGAAAGACGCTGCTTATCCGTCCGGATGGAGACGCAACGGAACTGCCGGCGAAGGGGACCCTGCATGTCGGCAAGAACGACCTGATTCGTATGGAGACGCCGGGAGGTGGTGGATGGGGAGTTCCAGCGACAAAGAAGTAGAAGAGAGAAAGTTGCGGGAGGTATGAGTGGCTCACTTCGTCGCGGGGTAGAACCAGCCAACAAGAACTGGATCACGCAGCTCAATGGCAACGAGCGATCGACCCTGGTGGCGACCTTCGCAGGTTGGATGCTGGACGGGATGGACGTCATGGTCTACAGCCTGGTGCTGCCAACTCTGATCTCTCTGTGGCACATCAGCAAAGGCGAGGCGGGAGTGCTGGGCACTTCGGCGCTTCTGTTGTCGTCGTTGGGAGGATGGATCGCGGGACTTGCCGCGGATCGATACGGCCGGGTAAGGGTTTTGCAGGTTACGATTCTCTGGTTTGCATTTTTTACGTTTCTCAGCGGGTTTGCGGGCGGCTTTACACAGCTGCTGATCTTTCGCGGCTTACAGGGCCTGGGATTTGGCGGGGAGTGGGCGGTGGGTTCGGTGCTGATCGGCGAAATGATTCGAAGTGAGTACAGGGGCCGGGCTGTGGGAACGGTGCAGGGCGGCTGGGCGATAGGCTGGGGGATCTCCGCCTTGTTTTACACGCTATTTTTCGCGGTGTTGCCGTCGT
>DATMPD010000181.1:0-5935 GCA_035567955.1 Edaphobacter sp. | reverse complement strand
TCACCCGTATTTGGGGCTTTAGCCCCGGGCTTTCACTCCATCGCGTAAAACTCTCATCCCTCACCCCCTTACAATCGAAACCATGGGCAACTCGCACCACCGCAAAGCGACGCTGCACCTCCTCGCCCTGGTCGCCGCGGCTCTCCTGACCCTTCCCGCAAAAGCCGTCATCGTCCGAGGCACCGTCACCACTCCCTTCGGCGTCCCCCTCGGCAACGTCCGAGTCCAACTCATCCAGGGCAAAGGCGTCGCCGCCTTCGCCTTCACCCAGATGGACGGCACCTACGAGATCCGCAGCGCCGCCGCCGGGCGCTTCCTCCTCCTCACCTCCGCCGCCCCCTACACCCCCAGCATCGGCCAGGACTTCTACGGCGGCCGCACCGCCGTGATCACCCGCAACATCGTCATGCAGTACACAACGGTGAACCCGCAACTAGCCGGTACCTCCACAGGCATCCCCACGCCCATCCAGCAGATCCCCTCCGCCATCACCCTCATCCCCCAATCCGCCCTCGCCACACAAATCGGCATCACCAACGACCTGCGTCAATCCCCCGGCACCAACGTCGTCCAGACCGGCCAGGCCGGCGGCCCCGTCACTCTCTACATCCGCGGCGGCGGCCCCGACGCCAACAAAGTCCTCACCGACGGCGTCCCCTCTACCGACATCGGCGGCTACTTCAACTACAGCCCCGTCTCCACCATCGCGCTCGCCGGCCCCGAACTCTACCGCGGAGCCAACAGCGCCCTCTACGGCAACGGCGCCGAAGCCGGCATAGTCAACCTCGCCACCACTCGCAGCAGCGAACTCCGCCCCGTCCTCAACTACAGCGGCGACGGAGGCAACTTCGACACCTACCGCAACGAAGCCATCCTCTCCGGCGCCTTCCAACGCCTCGACTACCTCGCCGCCTTCAGCCGCCTCGACACCTCCAACGCCCTTCCGCTCGACCGCTATCACACCATCAACGAAGCCGCCAACATCGGTTACAGCCTCCTCGCCAACACCACCCTTCGTTTCACCCTCCGCAACACCGACTCCGCCGCCGGCCTCCCCAGCGCCCACGACATCTACGGCACCTCCTCCTCCGGCAAGCAAGCCGACCAGGACCTCTACTCCGGCCTCACCGTCGAAAACGTAGCAAAAGGGAACTGGCACAACCTCGCCCGCTACGGCGTCGCCCGCAAGCGCGAACAAGTCGAGCAATTCACTCCCACCGGCCAGCCCGTCACCACCATCACCAACGGCATCCCCGAAACCACCTACTACGGCAACCCCATCACCCTCCGCGGAGCCAACAGCTACCGCACCACCGGCCAGGCCGCCTTCCTCCTCCCCACCTACGACACCGTCAACAACCGCGACCAGCTCGACTACCAATCCAACTACACCTTCCCCAAACGCATCGCCGTCCTCTTCAGCTTCCACTACGAAAACGAACGCGGCCGCCTCATCGACCCCGTCATCCCCACCGGCCGCATCATCAAGCGCGCCAACTACCTCTACACCCTCCAAATCCAGGGCGACATCAAACACCGCCTCTTCTACTCCCTCGGCGGAGCAGCCCAGCAAAACGAACTAGTCGGCCTCACCGGAACCCCACGCCTCGGCCTCACCTACGACGCCGTCCGCCCTGGCGCCAAGCCCTTCCACGGCACGCTTCTCCGCGCCAACGCAGCCACCGGCGTGCAGGAACCCTCCGTCACAGCCCAACTCACCAGCCTCCCCACCCTCCTCCAGCAAACCGGCAACTCCACCTTCAATATCGCCCCCATCACAGCCGAGCGCTCCCGCACCTACGACGTCGCCGTCGACCAAAACATCCTCAACCAGAAGCTGATCCTCAAAGCCGGCTACTTCCACAACCAGTTCAACCATCAACTCGAGTTCATCGGCGCCCTTGGCCTCGAGCACTACTTCAACATCCCCGACAATATCGCCACCGCGCTTCCTCCAGCCTCACTCAACTCGCTCGCCTACCGCACCCAGGGCCTCGAAGCCGAACTCCAATACCGGCCCCTCAACCATCTCTTCCTCCACGGCGGCTACACCTACCTCGCCTCCATCGTCCTCCAGTCCTTCGCATCCGACACCGTCGCCCCCGCCTTCAACCCCAACCTCCCCGGCATCCCCATCGGAGCCCTCTCCCCCCTCATCGGCCAGCGCCCCTTCCGCCGCCCGCCCAACACCGGCTTCTTCGCCCTCGAATTCACCTCCAACCGCTTCTCCGCCGCCCTCAAAGGCGCCCTCGCCAGTCAAAGCGACGACTCCACCTTCCAGCTCAACAACGATCGCAACCACGGCAACACCCTCCTCCTCCCCAACCGCAACCTCGACTTCGCCTACGCAAAACTCGACCTCAACGTCGTCTTCACGGCCACCAGCCGCATCACCCTCTTCACCCAACTCGACAATCTTCTCGGCCAGCAACACATCGGCCCCATCGGCTACCCCGGCCTGCCCTTCACCATCCGAGCCGGCATGAAGTTCCGAATCGGCGGCAACTGACGCTCCCGCGCATCAAAATTCCCCGACTCGTGTTTAACCGAAAGTCATCCCCTAACCCTATTAAATCCTGTCTTTTTTCTGTAACTTGCGTAGCCTCTTCCGCACCGCAAGAGCGCTCTCCCGCGTCTAATCCAGCAGGAAGGAACGGCCCCAAATGACAAAACGCATCCTCGCACTGACACTCTTCGCATTCGCCCTCCCCGGCCTTACTGCTTTCGCGCAACAGGAGGGCCCCACCCCCACCCAGGCTCTGGTCTCCTTGAGCTCCAAGACTCCAGTCTCCGCCACCGCAAAAGACGTCACCGTCAAGGTCGACAACCGCACCACCAATCTCCTCAACCTCGCTCCCATCCCGCCCAACGGTGCCCAGGTCGCCCTCCTCATCGACGACGGCCTCCGCACCAGCATCGGCGGCGACCTCAATAACCTCCGCTCCTTCATCACCACCCTGCCGCAGGGAACCGAAGTCTTCGTCGGCTTCATGCAGAACGGCCGTGTCGTCTCTGCTAACGACATGCCAGGCTTCACCGCAGACCGCGCCGCCGCCGCACAGAGCCTGCGCCTCCCCATGGGCCTGCGAGGCGCCAGCGCCAGCCCTTACTTCTGCCTCTCCGACTTCGTCAAGAACTGGCCCTCTAACGCCGAAAACCAGTCCGGCCCGCAATCGCAGCAACCCACCCACAAGGCCCGCATCGTCCTCATGATCACCAACGGCGTCGACCCCTACAACGGCAGCACCAACATCACCAACCAGGACAGCCCCTACGTAGCCGCAGCCGTCACGGACGCACAACGCGCCGGTGTCCCCGTCTACTCCATCTACTACAGCGACGCAGGCTTCCGCGGTGGCCGCGGCAGCTTCAGCGGCCAAAGCTACCTCCAGCAGGTCGCGCAGGGAACCGGCGGCGAAGCCTACTACCAGGGCACCGGCAGTCCGGTCTCCCTCATCCCGTTCCTCAAGCAATTCCAGAACGCCCTAGCCGAAACCTACGTCGCCACCTTCCCGGTCGAGGGCAACAAGAAGATGGTCACCCTCAAGGCCTCCACCAACCTCCCCAAAACCAAAGTCAACGCCCCCCAGGAGGTTCGCCCCGGAACGATTGTGCTGCAGTAATCACACACACCGTGAACCATAACCACAGCGGCATCTTCCCAGCGAGGATGCCGTTATTTTTTTCTCAGTCCATCTCCGCCATGCATCGAAATTTGCCAGGCAATAGAAACGATCCACTCGAGAAAAGATGTCGTAGAGTGGCTGCAATGGTCAATCGAATGTCCATCCTGCGAACCTCAGCACTCCTGTTGCTGCTTCCTCTCAACGCGACGGCTCAGACCAACTCGGACCTCAAACCCTCCAACAAAATTCAATTCGCCGACCAGTTTCCCGGAGCCGACGTCTGCGTTCAAATTCAAAACGCCATCGCGTCGCTTCCCGTCAACGGCGGAGAGGTCGATGCCCGGGCCTTTCTCGGCTTTCTCACCTGTTCCGTGAACCCCTTCGCCCATATCCTGAACAAACCCGGCAAATCGGTTCATCTCTATCTGGCCGCGGGTTCGACCTACACAACCTCGGCGCCATGGATCATTCCGCTCGGCTCCATCCTCACCGGCGGCGGTTCCGCTCCAGGCGGAGGCCGGGGAACGACCCTCGTCGCAGACCGAAGGTCGTTCCCAAGAGACACAGCCATAGTCTCCCTGGGCGACGCCGTTCAGTCGGAGGGGCCGCTCATCGAAAACATCACCATCGACTGCAACCACGTTCCAGGCAGCATCGGAGTCTTCAGCGATCGCGTTCAGGAGTTAGGCGGCGTCCGCAACGTCTCCGTCATCAACTACCGGGCCATAGGCATCGCGATGCTCGACAAGGCCAATCTTCCACCCGCTTCCGGTGGCATGCCGGAAAATTTTATCCTCGAAGAACTCCAGCTAAACGGCGACCCGGGATCGACCTGCCTCCATATCCGTGTCGGCGCAGGCGGACAACGCGGAGGCGGCCACATCACCTGCACCTCGTCGCTCGTGGAACAGTTCAACCTCTCCTGCGCCGCCGGACTCGTGACCGCGACCTTTATTCCACCGCCAACTCCTCCAGACGAGCGGGTCCCCGTAAACACAATTCAGAAGGGAGCCTCGATCGGAGTGGAAGGAGGAACGAACGCATCCATGGACGGACTCTTTACCGTAACCAACAAGTCCGATACGCAATTGCAATGGACACAGAGAGACTGCAGCGGCGCGTCCTCCGGCGCCTTCGTCGGAGCCATGACCCAGACCGGAGTGCAGCTCGACGGCTCCGACGGAGTCTACTCCCGGATCCATTGTGAATTCACCGTCGACTGCGTCCTCATCGGCTCCAACCGCCTGCCCGGCGGATGGGTCACTCGAGCGCTGACCATCTCCGGCGTAACCGGACAATCCAGCGTAAAAAGTATCGTTCACCTCAGCGCCGCTACCCACTCGGAAGACATCGTCCTCACCGCACTGCAGCGATGCAACGGACCAGATCCGGCAACGCAGCAATGCGCAACCAACGTCCTCCAGGACGACCTCAACTCCGTCACGCTGCAAGACACCTCGCTGGCCTGGTATCTCATCGGACACTCGAGCAGCGGTTCTGCCCCGGCGCTCTTGAGCAGCTCGCCGTCCTTAGGATGGGTTCTGCCAAATCCCTTCCTGACCATCCGCAACCACTCCTCCTTCTCTCAATTGGGCAAGCAAGCCGACGGAACCGTCACCTACTGCGCCGACTGCAAAGTAACGACTCCGTCCTCCTGCTCGACAGCCAATCCTTCAGGTTGCGTGTGCAGTGACGGAGGCGCCGGAGCCTTCGCAAGACGCATCAACGGCGCATGGCTTTGTAACTGAGCGGCCAGGAACTCATTGCCGACCGGCTAAAGCCGAAGCATAGATCTTCTCGATGTATTCCATGTCCCGCAGCCCCTCTTCACCCGGCGATCTCGGTGTCTGATTCCGCAGCACACACTCGGAAAAATGATCCGCCTCCCGCGTAAACTGCACCGGGTCCTTCTCCGGGCTGGCGTCATCGATCTCGATGTTCGGCGACCCCTTGCCTCCAGTCGAAAAACTGGCCCGCAGCTTCAGGCCGTCGTAATTGAACGCCGGACCCATCTCCAGCCAGCCCTTCGACGCAAACACCTTGAAGTACCCCGGCATCTGCGCACCATATGTACTGCTGCCCGTCGCGACGATCCCCGAAGGAAACTTCGTCGTCCACGAAATGTTCTCCTCCATCGTGCTGAACCGCCCATCCTGGTCAATCGTCGAGGTCACAGCGGTAAACTTCACCGGCTCCTCTCCGGTCAGATAGCGCGAAGCATTCAACACATAAATCCCCACATCGAACAGCGACCCACCCCCCGCCAGCGCCTTATTCAATCGCCACGCGGTCGGATTGGCGTCGAACCC
>DATMPD010000180.1:0-2769 GCA_035567955.1 Edaphobacter sp. | reverse complement strand
GACCGTCAAAGAAGCCCTCGTCTACTTCGCCGGCCACCCAAAAATAGTCGACAAACTTTACGTCCTCGACGAGGTAGGCCTCGGCTACGTCCGTCTCGGCCAGTCCGCCACCACACTCTCCGGCGGCGAAGCCCAGCGCGTCAAACTCGCCTCGCACCTCGCCACCGCCCGCAGCATCACCACTCGCAGCGCCAACGACACCGCAGCCAAAGCCCGCAGCCGCACCCTCTACATCCTCGACGAGCCCACCACCGGCCTCCACTTCGACGACGTAGCCAAACTCCTCGCCGCCTTCCGCAAACTCATCGAAGGCGGCGGCTCTCTCCTCGTCATCGAACACAACCTCGACGTCATCAAATCCGCCGACTGGGTCATCGACATGGGCCCCGAAGGCGGCAGCGGCGGAGGCCAGATCGTCGCCGTGGGCACCCCCGAAGAGATCGCCGTCAACCCGAACTCCCACACCGGCCACTGGCTCGCCCCTGTTCTTCACCTGCCAACGTCTAAACCAGAGCCGGAGCTTCAGGTCACCGCATAACAAAGACCGACGCCAAGGCACGCGAAGTATCTTCGAGGAGACCGTAAGCAAGAACCGAGAGAGGAGTGCCATGAAATCCCTATGGCGATCAGGCTGCGCACTTGCCTTCGCAGGAATCATGATCAGCGTGCTCTACGCGCAGCGCCCCTTCCGCGTCTATCCCTCCGTCGAAGGCTACGACACCATGCCGCTCCCGCCCGATTGGCAAAGATCGGCCGAGTGGACCTTCGCCCGCCTCATGTATCCTCCCGGCCCCCTCGACGGCTACTACCCGCGCTTTCAAGGCCCATGGCAGGAAGGCCTCTCCCTCTGGACCCAGGACTACCCCGCCGCCGATCGCGCACTCTCCGCCGCCGTCGGCCGCCTCACCCGCGTCGACGCCCGCTCCGTCGAGCAGCCCGTCAACCTCGACGACGGAGACGAGGTCTACAACTGGCCCTGGCTCTACGCCGTTCAGGTAGGCGAGTGGGGCCTCACCGAAGCCCAGTGCAAAAAACTTCGCGACTACCTCCTCCGCGGCGGCTTCTTCATGGCCGACGACTTCCACGGCTCCGAAGAGCAGGCCTACTTCGAAAAGACCATGAAGATGGTCTTCCCCGACCGCCCCATCGTCGACATCCCCAACGACGACCCCATCTTCCACACCGTCTTCGACCTCGACGCTCGCTACCAGGTCCCCGGCGCCGAGCACCTCAGCACCGGCTACAAAAAAGATGGCCGCGTCGCCCGCTGGCGAGGCATCTACGACGACAAGGGACACATCATGGTCGCGATCTCCCAGAACTCCGACCTCGGCGACTCCTGGGAGTGGCTCAACAGGCCCAGCTATCCCCTCCGCTTCTCCGACCTGGGCATCCGCATCGGCGTCAACTATGTTGTCTACGCCATGACCCACTAAGCCGTATCTAACGCGGGGATTGTCCCTGTGACTCTGATATCGTGTCTCGGAGCGGCGGTATGAATAGAAACGCACTTTTGGTCGTCGTGACTATGACAGGTTCAGCACTATGTTGGTGGCCAACCATAATAGAGCCGAGTCTCGTTTTGTCCCCATGGCTTCCGTTGGCACTAGTCGCGCTAATGACCGCCCTATCGACTACCTTATCGAACGGAAGCTGGATGGGCTTCCCGATTGCGGCTACCGTTGGAACATTCGCCGGGTTGTGCGGCGGTCTTGTGCTCTTCCCTTCCACCGATGGGATTGCTAATTCGTATGCGCCAATTGTGGTCGTCGTGGTTACATTCGCAGCATCACTCGTGTCACTTGTCGCGAGTGTAGTCGCGAAAAGGGTGCTGCCGCCGAATGGAAATCACCCGCGCGTCCTCTGGTTTGCACTGGTAGGCTGTGTTGCGTTCGGACCGGTCGCTCTCGCGCTGACTCCACCACTTGTCGCTCACAGGATAGCCCGCAACGATCGATTGGCCGAAGAGAGGTTCGGTTCACTAAGAAATGCGGTCGAACAAACTGTGGCCGAATCTGGCGATCCAAGGCGCAGCTGTGATGGACAAGCTTTGAGACGCCATTATTCCGGTCCGCCGTTTAGTGAAAAAGACTGGCAGCTTATTACTGAGAACTATGTAAAGCAGGACGGTTACTACTTCATGGTTCAGTGTCGCGAGCAAGGTAGATATTCGATTCACGGAATCCCGTGGAGAGGAAAAGCTGACGGCACACGCCAATTCTGCGCGGACCAGTCAGGCAAAGTCGGCTGCAGTTGGGAGTGGCGTTCGGACCGCTGGCTCTGCGTTGATACCACCCCTTGCCGCATACCGCCTCCCGTATGGCCGGGCAGAGAGATTCGAGTCACTAAGAAATAAGAAATACGGCTGAAGAAACTGCGGCTGAATGTCGCGGTTCCCAGGCATGGACAGCCAGGAGCGCGCCCTTATCTTCGTCATTCCTTCTTTCAATCACATGCCGGCGTTCAGCCCCATCCAACTTGGCGTCGTCCGCTGCAACTGAGACCATCGCACTCCCATCCCTCAACGCGCCAACCGGCAGCGCAACTCCAAATCCGGGCACGAGGACTACGCCAGTGTTGAACAGCCCACGCAACAATCTCGGCGGCATCAGATCCAATTCCATAGGCCTGCCCTCCTCAGAAGCCCCTCCCCGAAACTAGCTTCTCCCGAGCAATTGGAGTAAGGTGTCCCCGACTTGCTTGGGTCCGTTTCAGCATGCACCTGGGCCATCCCTACCTCCAAATATCACCGACCCGTTCAGAACTGGG
>DATMPD010000179.1:0-7830 GCA_035567955.1 Edaphobacter sp. | reverse complement strand
GCGCATGCCTCGGGTGATGCAGCTGATGATGGCGAGCTCTTTTTTGGAGAGCTTGGGCTGAACTTTGGGATCGGTGAGGCTGGTGGCCTGGGAGCGATAGGCCTCGATGACCCAGCTGATGGACTGGTTGTCGATCCAGGTCTCTCCCTCGGCGATTTTGCGGACGCATTTGACCAGGAGATCGGGGGAGATGGAGCGGGGGACGACACCGCGAACGCCGCGGCGGTAGAGCTCGACGGTGTTGGACTCGTCGGCCTCGCTGACCTGGACGATGAGTTTGGCTTCGGGCGCCTGACGGACGAGCTCGGGGATGGCATCGATGGTGCCGGCGATGAGCTGGCCTTCGAGGACGACGACATCCGTGGGATAGCGCTGCAGGGCGGCGTAGAGATTAGGGAGCGTTTCGACCTGGGCGACGACGCGAATATCGTCTTCGAGGGCAAAGACCTTCTTCATGCCTACGCGGTAGATGGCCTGCGAGTCGGCAAGAATGATGCGAATGCCCACAGGTGTCGCATGTTCGTCGGGAACGTCTTCTTCGTTGGCGCGGTTTGGGTCAAAATTAACTACTGTCATATCGTCAGGCCTTTAAAAAATACTCGTCGATCACCGCAGCGGCTTTTTTCTGACCACCTTGCAGATAGTGGCGCACGACCCGGCCGATGCAGTGTATGGTCACGTCCTTCTCTGTCCCCATGACAGCGGAAGGCATAGCGATGGTGAATTCTATCCTGCTTTCCAGACGTGGAAGTTGCTCGCCGACAAAGAGAAGCCCGTTGGCGGAGATATTTTCTGTCATGGCTTCCATTTCGCCCTCATCAGTCTGCAGGCGGATTGCGAGTCTCATTGGAAAACGTACTGCCGTGCGAACTGGATTGTCTCCGACTGGCATTTGCCACTGAGCCACGCGCCCTCCTCTTACCGCTTTCGCTTGGATGCAGCCCCGTGCTGAACCCTTTAGTAACACACTGGAGTGTACCCCAGTCAACAGGCAGTTCTAGCATTTTTCTCGGATGCGGTCTACAACGGAGGGGTGAGTGCGGCGGAGCTGCCGACCCATAGACGGTCGCGATTGTGGTCGACGCCCATCATCAGTCCGCGTCCGAGGCGCACGAGTGCGATAACCGGTCGGAGGGCTGCACCATCGGGCCAGAGGTACATGATGCGGATCTCGGCCTGCGTGGGGCCCTGAGGGGTTTTGATCGTGGGTTCGAAGGTGACGCGTTCCTGAAGGAGGTAGAGGTGGCGGTCGCGCGGGGGAATGGCGTTGAGGTCTTCGTCGGTGGGGGCGAACTGAATTCCTTTGCCTGCAAAGGAGTAGAGGGGCTTGAGGAGGAGGTTTTCGCGTTGATGGGGAAGGCCTTCTACGTTACGGGCAGCGAACCAGTCGTCGAGGAAGACGGCTTTCGGGACTGAGGGGTGGTTGAGGAATGGGAGGGAGAATTTGCTGATGCGGAAGTACCAGTTGGGATGGCCTGCCCATTCGACGTCGAGCGGGTCGCGATAGTCGAACGGGAGCTGGATGTTTTTGCGCTGGAGTTCGTCGACGATGGCCCGGTTGTAGATGCGGTGGATGGGGATGTCACGGCCGGCGCGTTGATAGAAGAGGCGGTTGCCTTGCTTGCGAAGGGTGGCGATGTCGACGGTGGCGATGTGGAGTTTGTCCTCGTAGACGTGGAAGTCGGGGAGAGTCTTCTGGTGGTTGGGGTCGAACTCGAGAAGAACTACGTTTTCGGGGTCGTGGTCGGCGACGATGACGTCGCGGAGGAGTTGCCAGTAGGTTTTCTCGTTCAGACCGCCGAGGTGCCAGGTCAGGTTGGGGTCGAGGTTGTAGGTTTCAATGTATTGGCGGGAGAGGATGTCCTGATAACCGAAGATGGAGGGGAAGGCTTGGAGCTCGACTAGTTTTGGGCTGAGGGTGCCGTTGGGGTTCCGGACGAGGCCGAAGTCTACGGTCATGAAGTTGGGGATGGGGTTTTCGTTGGGGACGCGGTACTGGTCGGGAATCGTTTGGCTGGAGGCCTGGAGGTAGGCGGGATTGTCGAGGAGTTGGTGGGTTAGGGTTGCACCGGTTTCGGCTAATTCGTTGAGGAGTTCGCGAGAGAAGAAGCAGGGAGTTTCGGCTACACGGAATTCGATGGGGCTGCGGGTGAGCTGATTAAGACGCTCGAGGAGATCGCTGTACTTCGCAGGGGTGAAGTGCGCGTTGAACTGGTCGCGATAGGGCTGCAGCATGGGAGCTAGTGTAGCTGCTGCGGTGGTTTTTGAGGATTCGTCGCGGCGCGGCCTGCGGTCTAAAGCTGAGGCGCAGCGAAAAAATATAGGGGTTCTTCGCTGCGCTTAGAATGACAACTTTTTGGTTATGGGTGCTCAGCGAGGAAGGCGTTGATTTCGGCGTACTCTGCTTCGGTGAGGCGGAAGGTTGCGGCGGGGATGACGCCTTCGACTTGTTTTGCGTTGCGGCCGCCGACGATGGCTGCGGTGATGGCCGGGTTGTGGAGGGTCCAGGCGATGGCGATAACGCCGGCGGCGACTTTGTGGCGGGCGCCGATTTCTTTGAGCTTGTCGGCTACGGCGAGGTTGCGGGAGAGCAGCGGCTCCTGGTAGTTCTTTGCGTTGCGGCGGAAGTCGTTTGCGGGAAAGGCGGCGACACGCTCTTTGGTCATGGCTCCGGTGAGCAGGCCGGAGTGCATGGGGGCGTAGTTGAGGACGCCGATGTTGTGGGCCTTGCAAAAGGGCAGGTTTTCGGCTTCGTAGGTGCGGTTGAGCATGGAGTACGGCGGTTGCTGCGAGGTGATTGGAGCGATCTTCATGACGCGCTCCATTTGAGCAACGCTGAAGTTGGAGACGCCGATCCAGCGGACTTTTCCTTCGCGCTGGAGGTCGGCCATGGTGGACCAGCCCTCTTCGATGTCTTCGTCGGGCTTTGGCCAGTGGACCTGGTAGAGGTCGATGGTTTCTACGTTGAGGCGGCGGAGGCTGTCTTCGCACTCGCGGCGGATTTGCTTTTGGGAGTTGGTGACTTCACGCTTTTCGTCCCAGACCATGGTGGACTTGGTGAAGATGTAGGGTTTGTGCGAGGTGGTTTTTAGTGCGCGGGCTACGACTTCTTCGGAGTGGCCGAGACCGTATACCGCGGCGGTGTCGATCCAGTTGATGCCGAGGTCAAGGGCTTTTTGGATTGCTGCGATGGAATCGTTGTCGTCCTGATCGCCCCATGCGAAGGCCCAGTCGCCTCCGCCAATGGCCCATGCGCCGAAGCCGATGGGAGAGAGGTGTAAGTCTGAGTTGCCGAGTTGTTTCTTGTCCATATTCGATTCGATGCGTAGGGAACGGCCCTGGCGTCAATCGGAGATGAAAAACCGGAGGGTTGCGTGGAGAAAAGCAGATTCCTTCGCTGCGCTGCGGAATGACAAACAAAAGGACAGGCAAAAGCAAAAGCAAAGGCAACTGCAACTGCAACTGCGAAATACAGGGGTTCTTCGCTCCGCCCAGAATGACAACTATTAACGGTGGTTCCGCTTAAGCGAGCGAGCAACGGTGGTCCGCTTATGCGTCGATTAGAAATTGTCCGTCGCGCATGATCTGTTCTTCGCCGTCGGCGTCGCCTAGCCAGATACTGAACTCGAGGCCGACTACGTCAATGTGGGTGGAGGACTTCCATGGGGCTCCGGTGTGAGCGCCGTAGGGATCGCCGAAGGCTATGTGGATGCCCGGAAATTTTTCGTCCTGCAGGATGTTGCCGATGACGCGCTCGACGCCGATGTTGGTGCCGATGGCGAACTCGCCGACGCGGTCGGAGTTTTCGTCGGTGTGGGTGTAGGCCCAGAAGTCGCGCTCGAGTTCCTTATTCGAAGACGTTGCGCGGGTGATGCGATTGCCTTCGATGTTGATGGTGAGCGGGTGGGCGCGGAGGATGCCGTAGCGGGCGCAGAGGAAGTCGCCGACGACGCCGTCGACGACGAAGACGCCGTTGACTTCGCCGGGTGCGGTGAAGCATTCACCGCCAGGGAGGTTGCCCCACTTCTCGGTGCTGATGATGCCGGAGGTTTTGAACCAGCGGTATTCGGGGTTGAGCTGAGTGTGGATGTCGGTGCCGGCCGGGGTGGTGGCGCGGACGTAGGTGGCAGCACGGACTTTGTCGAGGACGGCCTGGGAGAGGCGGTCGATGGCGAGGAAGTCGGCGCGCATGCCCTGGGTCATGATCTCGGGTGTGATGTTGACCATGTGGGCGTGACGCATGCGGCGGCGATTGACGACGTCGGTCATCTGCATGCGGGAGTGAAGTTCGTTGGGTTGGACGGAGACGGCGAAGATGCTGACCTGCGAGGTTTCCATGTCGGCGAGGACAGTGGCGGGCATTTCAATCAGGGGGCGAGTGGCGAGGGATTCGAGGACAAAGGCGTGCCAGAGGCAGCCGACCCGGTCCAGCTCACTCGCAATGGAGGCGGCGATGGTGAGGCAGCGCTCGTCGGTGATGAGGGTGACCTTCTCGTTTGGCTGGATGCGCAGGCAGGTGGTGACCGCGTTGCGAGCGCCGGGGGTGAACTCGGCGGGGAACTTAATCGAGCGAAGGTCTACTACTGTCTGTGTTGCCTGATCAACCATGATGTCCATCTTTCGGGTGAAGCTTCCTGTCTAGGATATAGGTTTCGCGGGAATTTCACAGAATCGTGATGGTTTGGTGTGGGTTAGTGTTGGAAAAGCAGATCCTCCGCCTGCGGCGAAGGATGACAACTAAAAAACAAGGGCATCGTTAGAGGCCGGCTTTGGTTTCTGCGGCCATGTAGTCGACTACGGCTTTGAGGTCGCCGGTTTCGCGGAAGACTTTGAGCTGGCGGTCGGCGCCGGAGCCATGGTGGAGCATGGTGTGGATGTAGGCGATCTCTTTGCGGCTGCCGAGTTCATCGAGGACGTCGTCTACGAAGGCCAGGTATTCAAGGATGAGTTCGCGGGCAGGGACTTCGATCTGCTTGCCGAAGTCGATCATCTTGCCGTCGAGGCCGTAGCGGACGGCGCGGAACTTGTTCTCCATTAAGAGGGCGCGGGAGTACTGGCGATAGTCGAGGTTGCGGGAGTGGAGGCGCCAGAGCTTGGCGGCGGTGGCCTGGATGAGCGCGGCGATGGCGATGGTCTCGTGGGCGCGGAGGGGGATGTCGCAGATGCGGACCTCGACGGTGTCGAAGAAGGGATGCGGGCGGACGTCCCACCAGATTTTTTTTGCGTTGTCGATGGAGTTGGTTTTGATGAGGAGGTTGACGTAGTTTTCGAACTCGGAGTAGCTGGCGAAGCTGTCGGGGAGATTGGTGCGGGGAAAGTTTTCGAAGACCTTGGCGCGGTAGCTCTTGTAGCCGGTCTCCATGCCGAGCCAGAAGGGGGAGTTGGTGGAGAGCGCGAGGATGTGAGGGAGAAAGTAGCGGAGCGAGTTCATGATGCGGATAGCGGCTTCGCGGTCTTCGATGCCGACGTGGACGTGGAGGCCGAAGATGAGGTTGGCGCGGGCGACGAGTTGGAGGTCTTCGACTACTTGCGCGTAGCGGGGATCGGGGTAGATCTCCTGGACACGCCAGTCGGCAAAGGGGTGGGTGGCGCCTGCGACGAGGACCAGGCCATGCTCTTCGGCGAGGGAGATCATGTTGCGGCGGAGGTCGAAGAGATCTTCCTGGGCGACCTGGATGTTGCTGCAGATGCGGGTGCCGACTTCGATGACGGCCTGGTGCATCTCGGCTTTGACGCGCTCTTCGAGGCGGAGCTTGCCCTTGGCGAGCATCTCAGTCGCTATGTGCGAGCGAAGATCGCGGGTTTCCGGGTCGATGGTCTGGTATTCCTCTTCGATGCCTAGCGTGAAGGTGGGGCGCATATTCCTGGCCTCGTTAACGAATACAAAACCTTAACACGGATAAACACCGATTGGACGGATAAAGGCGGATTGTCTGTTGCTGCTACCAGATTCCGATGACCGGCTCGATATGTGCTTTTTGAACCGGGGATCGGATGGAGTGTGATCCCCGGTTGTTACCTGGTCACTTTTTCGTGGTCTTTTTTACTGTTGTCTTCGCGTTTATTGTTGTCTTCGCGGCAGACTTTTTGGCTGCTGGTTTCTTCGCTGCGGATTTCTTGTCCGAATCAAGGAACGAGGCCCAGTGAAGTTCGGGCCTGGCTGGATTCTGGGCTTTCTTCACGGCGAGATTGGCGACCGCGTTCACAATCCAGTCGAAGCTTTCTTTGCCTACGGAGTGGAGGTCGGCGTCGGGGGCGGGGTTCATGAAGTCGATGGCGTAGGGGATGCCGTCTTCTACGGCGAACTCGACGGTGTTGAGGTCGTAGCCGAGGGCCTGGCAGAGGGTGAGGGCGTCCTTTTCGACTCGCTTCAACAACTTCTTGTCATACTCTGGGGCGTCGAGAACGTAGCGGTGCTCATGCGGTCGGCGGGGGTCGTAGGGCATGATGCGGACTTCGGATTGGCCGACGACGTAGCAGCGGAAGTATTCCTTGAAGTTAACTGCGGCTTGTAGCGTCATGCAAAGATCGCGAGTGTGGTCGTAGGCGTGGAAGAATTCTTCGCGGTTATGGACGTGGTGGACGTCGCGCCAGCCGCCGCCGTCGTGGGGCTTGAGGAAGGCGGGAAAGCCGACGTAGTCGAAGATGCTGTCCCAATCGAGAGGAAACTGGAGGTTGCGCAGAGAGCGTTCGTTGATTTGCGGAGGATATTTTTTGTGCGGAAGGAGAACTGTCTTGGGAATGGCTACGCCGAGTTTGGTGGCAAGGGCGAAGTTGAAAAATTTGTCGTCGGCGGACCACCAGAAGGGATTGTTGATGACTTGTGTGCCGGTGAGGACGGCATTTTTCAGGAACGCCCGATAGAAGGGCATGTCGTGCGAGATGCGATCGACGATGACCGCGTAGCCGGAGGGCTCGGCCATGTGTACGCCGCCGACACAGACGAATTCAGCGCGGATGCCTTCGATTTCCATGCCGTTGATCCGATCGACAAGGGCGCCGGGGAAGGTATTTTCCATCCCGAAAAGAACACCAATCTTCTTCACGTAATCCTCCTAGTGGTTACCAATTTGCGGGGCCGTTCGCTCGTTAGAGACCGGAGAGCTAGAGATAAGTTTGCAGCATGCGCAGCCACGCGGGCCAGTCGTGGCCGGTGCCGTCGCCCCAGACGTCGAGCTGGCAGGGGATGTTTTTGTCGCGGAAGATCTGCGCCATGCGTTCGTTGGCGTTCCAGCACTGGTCGTGCACGCCGGTAGCGAGGATGTACTTGTTGCGCCGGTATTGGTCGAGATACCAGGGGTCGTTCATGTTCTGCAGGTAGTGCATCGGGATGTTGAAGTAGCAGTCGTCGTCGTAGTAGCCGGCGAGAAAGCTGGAGGTGTCGAAGGCTCCGCTCATGGAGAGCATGGCGGTGAAGACGTCGGGATGGCGCAGGGCGATGTTGAGTGCGTGGTAGCCGCCGAAGCTGGTTCCGATGACGGCGAGTTGGGAGCTGTGGTTTTGTTGGCGCAGGAAGGGGAGAACCTCCTGCATCAGGTACTGCTCGTATTGCATGTGACGGGCGATGCGCCAGCGTGGAGGAACGGACCGGTTGTACCAGCTCTCGGAGTCGACTGAATCGACACAGATGAGTTGCAGGCGGCCGTGTTCGAGCTTGTCGTGAACGTTGTTGACCATTCCGCGGTCTTCGAACTCGTAGAAGCGGCCGCAGGAGGTTGGAAAGACGAGCGCGGGGAGGCCGTCGTGACCGAAGACGAGCAGTTCCATGTCTCGCCCGAGAGCGGGGGAAGACCATTTGTGGTATTCGCGTTTCATCGTCTTCTCTCTGCT